>JALYHG010000160.1 GCA_030776725.1 Actinomycetota bacterium | reverse complement strand
GGGCGCGATACGCTCCGCCCGTTCGTTGAAGGAGCCAGCTGCGTTGCCCCAGGGGACCGTCAAGAGCTACGACCCGATCACCAACCGGGCCGTCATCCTCGACGATCAGCTCAACGAGCGGGTTGTGGACCGCCAGGTCTTCGCGGCGTCGGGGCTGCGGGAGCTGCGCCTGGGCCAGCGCGTGCGGTTCGAACTCGAGGAAGAAGAAGACGGCGCCCCGCAGGTCACGAACCTCAACATCATCAGCCTGTGAGGACCGGGGCGCTTCCGCGGCCGTCGGTCGTCGCCGGGTCGTGACGGCTACTCGACGGCGGTGACGTCCTCGACGACCGCTGCGCTCCGTGCCAACAGCCCCTGGCCGTGCTCCAGGCCCTGCTCCTCGGCCCACGCCCGGGTCGCGTCCAGGGTCTCGCGCAGCCGCTGTGCTGCGTCCGGGGCGACCGACCCGTACTCGGCGAGCGCCGCGGACGCGACCTTGTCCGGTCCGAGCTGGACCAGCTCGCGGACCAGACCTTCCGGCTCGGGTCCATCGCGGTAGGCCAGCGCGACCGCCGCGGCGAACTCCTGGGACGCGTCGTCGCCGTCGGAGGCGATGATCGCCAGGTGCATCAGCGCCTTCGCCGAGAGGCGGTCGGAGTCGGCGACGGCCTCGACGATCTGGGCGTAGGAGCCGAGGTCGTCTGCGGTGAGCAGTGTGGCGTGCAGGCGCAGGTACTTGGCCCGGACGGGGACGTTCTGGTGGACCTCCAGGTCGACGGGAGTCTCTGGGTCGGCCAGCCAGTCACGCAACGGCCGCGCCGCGTCCCAGTAGACCGCGGGGCCACGGTCACGAGCGGCCCCCGGTGTGGCGATCACCTTGGCCGGGTCCACCGTGAAGGTGACCAGGCCCCGGCCATGCTCGCCGATGTAGGTCCGGGCGTGATCCAGCGACAGGTACGCCGAGACCCGGCGGCCGTGGGCGTAGCTCCCCGGAGCCTGGCGATCCTCGACGCCGGGGGGACCCAACCGGTCGCTGAGGTCCGCCCGGGTGCGCAACCCCTGTTCCTCGATCAGGGGCAGGCGGCGGAGTCGGGTCAGGTGCCAGACGGTGACACGGGCCACGTCGATGGCCTCCTTCCGTTCGCCGCGCCCTAGCGCCGTCGGGTGCGGACGTCTCGCCGGTCGAGCTCGGCGACCAACCGCTCCAGCTGCTGCTCGGCGTCCGCCAGGTCGTCTTGCGCCGACTGGGAGATGGCGATCAAACGCCGTTGCCACCGGCCCTTGGCGTCACGGGACAGCCTGACGTCGTCGAGGCGTGCGTGGACGTCGCGGAGGCGGCGCGTCAGCGCGAGGACGCGGTCGGCGTCGAGCAGGCTCGCGTCGTCGCCAGCCCTGCTGTCTCGCCCACCCTGGTGGTCCGCCACGCGACGTAGGGTAACCGCGGCAGGTGAGACCACCGGAAGGGCCACGGCGTGCGCTACGTCAACCTGGGTGCCAGCGGCGTGAAGGTCAGCGTGCTCGCGCTGGGAACGTGGCTCACCTACGGGGGGACGGTCGAGGACCGGGTCGCCCGCGAGTGCGTCGGCGTCGCGCTCGACAACGGCGTGAACCTGATCGACACCGCCGACGTGTACGAGCGTGGCGAGGCTGAGCGGGTCCTCGGGGACCTGCTCAGCGGCCGCGACCGGCGTCACGTCGTGCTCGCCACCAAGGTGTACTTCCCGATGAGCGACGACGTCAACGACCGAGGCCTGTCACGCAAGCACGTGACCGAGTCGATCGACGCGTCACTGCGGCGTCTGCGCACCGACTACGTCGACCTCTACCAGTGCCACCGCTACGACACGGCCACGCCGACCGAGGAGGTGGTGGCCACGATGGGTGATCTGGTGCGCCGGGGCAAGGTCCTCTACTGGGGGGTGTCGATGTGGCGCCCGGAACGGATCGTGGAGGCCTGCACCCTCGCCGACGCGCTCAACGTCCCACGGCCGGTCAGCAACCAGCCGGTCTACTCGCTGTTGGACCGCGGCATCGAGTCGGTGGTGCTGCCGATCAGCCGCGAGTACGGCCTGGGCCAGATCGTGTACAGCCCGCTGGCCCAGGGTGCCCTGACCGGGAAGTACAGCGGCGGAACGGTGCCGCCAGGATCCCGCGCCGCCGGCGAGGGCCGTCGCTTCGTCGAGCGCTACCTCGACCAGGCGTCCCTGGACAAGGTCGACCGCATGGGTCGGTTGGCCGCCGACCTCGACGTGAGCCACGCACAGCTGGCGCTGGCGTGGGTGCTCCACCAGGACGGCGTCGCCTCGGCGATCTTCGGGGCGTCGCGCCCCGAGCAGGTCCGCGAGAACGCCGCCGCGGCGGACGTCGACTTGGACGACGACACCCTCGACCGCCTCGACGACCTGTTCGCGGCCTGACCGCCACCGACGTCACAGCGGAGGCACGCCCTGCACCGGGACCGGGTCGCCGCGGTCATGCAGGTCACGTTCGTCGGCGGCGTCCACCTCGTCGCGGCGGATGCCCAGCACGAACAGCACCGCGTCGAGGTAGGGCACCGACACGCTGGTGTCGGCGGCTTGTCGCACCGCGGGTTTGGCGTTGAACGCCACGCCGAGTCCGGCCCGCGCCAGCATGTCCAGGTCGTTGGCGCCGTCCCCGATCGCCACGGTCTGTTCGAGCGGGATGTCCTCGCGGCGGGCGACCTCCTCGAGGACGTCCGCCTTGGCGGCGCGGTCGAGGATGCGCCCGACCAGCCGGCCGGTGACCCGCCCGTCGACGATCTGCAGCTCGTTCGCGAAGCAGTGCGTGATCCCGAGCTCCGCAGCCAGCGGGTCGGTGAAGAGCGAGAAACCACCGGACACGATCGCGACCTGGAAGCCCAGGCGCTTCAGGGTCCGCACGAACGTCCGCGCGCCGGGCGTGAGCCGCACGCGCGCCCGGACCCGCTCCAGTGCGTCACGGTCGAGACCGGCCAGGAGCGCCACCCGGGCGCGGAGAGCTTCGCCGAAGTCGAGTTCCCCCGCCATCGCCCGCTCGGTGACGTCGCGGACACGGTCGTAGGTGCCTGCCTCCTCGGCCAACAGATCGATCACCTCGTCCTGGATCAGGGTCGAGTCGACGTCCATCACCACCAGGCGCTTCGCGCGCCGTTCGAGCCCCTCACGCTGGACGGCCACGTCGATCGCGTGCTCGGCGGCGGCGTGCAGCAGCCCCGCGCGCAGCGTGTCCGCGTGGCCGCCGGACACCACCAGCTCGTAGCTGACGACGGGGTACCGCGACAGGCGGACGATCCGGTCGATGTTGGCTCCAGCACCGGCGATCCGGTGCGCGACCGCGGCCAACGCCGCCGCGGTCAGCGGCGCCCCGATCACCGTCACCGCGTAGCGCTGGGGCGGCGCCGTCGCGGCGTGCGCCTCGACGGGTTCGAAGTCGACGTCGAGCCCGCGTTCCCAGCCCAGGAACAGGATGTCCTTCACGACCCGGTCGCTGATCCGGTCGCCGTCGACCGGGAGACCGACCAGCAGGTCGAGGCTGAGGCGATCGCGGGTGGTGACCTGCTCCATGTCGTAGACGTCGACGCCGCCGGCCGCCAGGACGTCCAGGAGCGCTGCCGTGATGCCGGGCTGGTCACGTCCCGAGACGCGAACGAGGAGGGTCCGCCGGTCGTCCATCCGCGCGAGGGTACCGACGCTCACCGCGCCCCCGTGGCGCGCAGGGCCGCAGGCCACCATGGGCGTCGCGAGCGTCGAGACGCGCCGGGACCGCCTCGGTCGTCCAGCGTCCGCCGCCCCCTACACTACGCCGCCATGCGTCCTCGGACGGCGGGTCGCCGCCGACCTGCGATCCTGACCGCACAGCTGCTGGCGGCAGGGTCCCTGACCGTCCTCGCCGCCGGGACGCTGATGACGGCCAGCCGGCTGCGACAGCCGGTGGTGGCCCCGCCCGCAGCGCCAGAGCCGCTCCCCGAGCCGCTCGTCCCACCGACGTCCGCGCCGGTCACTGCCGCCCCCACGCCGTCGCCCACCCCGACCCTGCACCCCCTGGTGGACCGCAGCAGCGTCGGCGAGCCGTGGGGGACGGTGGCGGGCGTGCTGCAGTTCCGCGGGAACCCCACCCGGACGTGGTACGGCCTCGGTCCGGTCCCGTCCTCCCCGCAGGTGCGCTGGCGGTACCCGGACGCGCCGATGTGCACCGACGAGGCGATCGGCTCCCGGGCGGGGACCGCCGACCCGCCGGTGAAGCGCTGGTGCGGCACCGGGTGGACCGGTCAGCCGGCGGTGTGGGAACGGCCCGACGGCGTGGTCGAGGTCGTCGTCGGTGCGTACGACGGGGCGGTGCACTTCATCAGCGCGACGTCGGGCCGGGCGCTGCGACCGCCGTTCGCGACCGGCCACATCATCAAGGGATCGGTGACGTTGGACCCCGACGGGTTCCCGCTGCTGTACACGGGGTCGCGCGACGGCTACCTGCGGGTGGTGGCGCTCGACCGCGACCGCCCGACCGAGGTGTGGGCGCTCCCCGCCAACCGGAACAGGATCTGGAACGACGACTGGGACGGCAACCCCACGATCGTCGATGGCCTGCTGTTCACCGGCGGGGAGGACGGCTGGTTCTACGTGATCGACCTCAAGCGCGGCTACGACGCGGCAGGCCGGGTCACCGTCGACCCGACGGTCGTCGTGGAACTGCCCGGCTGGGATCAGCAGCTGCTCCGCGCCGTCGGGGATCGCAACGTCAGCTTCGAGAGCTCCGTCGCGCTCATCGAGGGCCACGCGTTCGTGGCGAACTCGGCTGGGCGCGTGATCGGGTACGACCTCAGCCGGGTCCGCAACGGTCACGCCCCCGTGGTGTTCGAGTACTGGACCGGTGACGACACCGACGCGACGATCGTGATCGACCGTGACGGGATGCTGTACGTGGCATCGGAGCTCGAGCGCCGGACTGCCCGTGGCCGGCAGGTCGGCCAGCTGGTCAAGCTCGATCCCAACCGCCCCGGTGACCCGCGGGTGTGGGGCCTGGACGTTCCTGCTCGCGCCGGCGCCCCCGCCGACGAACCGGGGGGGATCTGGGGGACACCGGCCCTGCACGATGGTGTGCTGTACGTCACCACCCACGCCGGCGACCTGCTGGCGGTCGACGCGGGCGACGGACAGGTCGTGTGGCGCCAAACGATCGGGTACCACGAGTGGTCCTCCCCCGTGGTCGTCGACGACACGCTGATCGTGGGCGCGTGCCAGCACGCCGGGCTGTTGGCGTTCGATGTCCGCGACCCACGCCGTCCGCGACCCCGCTGGTCGGTGCAGCTGGGCGGCTGCGTGGAGAGCACCCCGGCGGTGTGGCGCGGCGGGATCTACGTCGGGTCCCGGGACGGCTTCGTGTACGCGGTCGGAGACCGCTGAGCGACCCGGCCTACGCTCTCGTCGCCATGGTCACGTCCAACCCGGCACTGGATGAGCTCGGCGGTTACCCGCTGGCGGCCCTGCAGGACCTCGCCGAGGAACTCCGCGCTGACGGCCGGCCGGTCTACGACTTCTCGATCGGCGACCCCGACGAACCCACCCCGGGCTTCATCCGCCAGGCGCTGGTGGACGCGCTCGGCCCCGTCAGCCGGTACCCGACCGTGACGGGGCGGCGCGAGCTGCGCGCTGCTGTCGCCGCCTGGTTCGCCCGCCGTCACGGGGTGGAGGTCGACCCCGATCGTCACGTTCTGCCCAGCGCTGGGAGCAAGGAGGCCATCTTCCACCTCCCGCTGGCGGTCGTGGACCCCCACGGCGACCGCCGCGGCGTGCTGTGGGGCGAACCGGGGTACCCGGTGTACGCCCGCGGAGCCCAGTTCGCCGGTGGGATGTCCGACCCGGTGCACCTCACGGCCGAGCGCGACTGGCTGCTGGAGCTTGCCGAGGTCCACCCCGCCCGGCTGGCCCGCGCGTGCGTCGCGTGGGTGAACTACCCGCAGAACCCGACCGGCGCCGCGGCCGACCGCGACTACTACCGCCGCCAGCTCGAGATCGCGCGCGCCAACGACATCCTGCTGTGCTCCGACGAGTGCTACCAGGAACTGTGGTTCGACCGTCCCGCCCCGTCGCTGCTGGAGGTGTGCGACGGGGACCTGACCGGGGTGCTGGCGTTCGTGTCGCTGTCGAAGCGCTCGGGGATGACCGGGTACCGGGCCGGAGCGATCGTCGGGGACCCGGAGCTGATC
>JALYHG010000159.1 GCA_030776725.1 Actinomycetota bacterium | reverse complement strand
GGCGGATGTCTTTGGGGATGTCTGCGGCGTTGACCTTGGCCGACACCGCCAACGGGCGGGCCCCGGCGAACAGCACCACCTGCAGGTCCGCGTCGCGGGCCAGGCGCTCCAGCGTGGCCGCACAGATGGTGGGCAGGTAGCCGGGGGCGTTGACCTCGAGCATGCCGGCGGCGGTCTCGGTGACCCGGTCCACCCTGTCACCGAACCCTGTGACCGAACGTGTGTTCGAGTCCAACGCTACCAACCGCGTGCGACATCCAGCGTCGACGTCACAGACAACCTGGGGAAAGCCGGCCCACAGGCGGCTGAGCCGGGATCAGTCGCGCTCGGAGGCCGCCAGGCGCGTGAGCCGATCGGCAGCGTCACGTCCCAGCGCAGCGGCAGACCAGCGCTCGCGGACGCGTCGAGCGCCGGCGGCAGCTCGCCTACGGCCCTCGTCGGGGTCGTCGAGCGCCGCGGCGAGCGCCTCCTTCAGCCGCCGCGGGTCACGCGGTGGGACCACCCACCCGGTGACACCGTCGGTGACGATCTCCGCCAGCCCACCGACGTTGGATGCCACAACCGGACGTTGTTGCGCCAAGGCTTCCGCCGCCACCAGGCCGAAGCCCTCTCGGTGACTGGGCACCGCGACGACGTCGGCGCGCGCGTACCTGGCTTCCAGGTCGGCGGGCGACACGGCGCCCGGCAGCGTCAGCGGCACGTCGCGTTCCTCCGCCATCGCGGCCAGACGATCGCGTTCCGGTCCGTCTCCGACGACGGTGAGCGACACGGAACGACGGCCCTCGGCGCGTAGGGTCGCCACCGCCTCGACGAGATCAGCGTGGCCCTTCTCCGCCACGAGGCGGCCGATCGCCAGGATGCGGTCCTGACCGGGCGGCGGGCCCGGATCGGCGGGCGGTGCCGCGTACGGCATCGGCGCGACCGCGTCGGCCGGCCGGCCCAGCGCCGATCGCAGCTCCTCGGCCAGCGGCCCCGATGAGGCCGCGACGACGTGGAAACGGTCCAGGAGCCGGCGTGCCACAACCCGCCGGATCGGCCCGGCCGTGACCAGTGCCACGTCCGTGCCGTGGACCACGACCTGACTCGGGAGACGAACGCCGGCCAGCCACGTCACCACCCCGCCAGGCACGAGCCAGTGCACGTCGACGACGTGCGGACCCCAGCTGCGGCACTCGTCACCGACCGTCCGCGCCAGCGCCCCGACCAACCGCACGGCACGCACGGCCCCGCGGGGCCGGCGCACGCGGACGTGCATCTCGCCGCGGTAGGCGAGGTCCTCGGCGTGATCCGGTCCGTAGCGCACCCTCCGCACGGGGATCCCGGCGACATCGTGCGCGTCGGGCAGCCCCGGGTCGTGGGGTGCCACGACCCGCACCGCCACCCCGGCCTCGGCCAGCCCGGCCGCGTACCGCAGCAGGAACGGCGCGGCCGCGTCGGACGGCGAGCGCGGGAAGACGTGCGACACCAGCAGGACGCGCAGGCGGGGCGTGGTCAGGGCAGGGTCCGGCGCACGCGGTAGGGGTCCTCACGCGCCCCGACCGTGTGGCGGAGCACGTCCCCGATCAGCCCGATCCCCACGAGCTGTACCCCGACCAGGAGCGTCACCACGCCCAGCTGGAGGAGCGGTCGTGTCCCGATCCCGGCGCCGGTCACGACCTTGAGGACCACGAGGTAACCGATCGCTGTCGCGCCGAGGAGCGACAGGATCAGCCCGAACCCGCCGAACAGGTACAGGGGACGCTCGGCGAACCGGGTGAGGAACAACACCGTCAGCAGGTCCAGCAGCGTCTTCGGGAAGCGGGTCACCGACACGTACTTCGAGCGACCCAGCCGGCGGGGGCGGTGGGCGACCGGCACCTCGGAGACGCGGAAGCCGAGATCGTGGGCCAGCACCGGGACGAACCGGTGGAACTCTCCGTACAGCGGCAGTTCACGTACGACCTCGCTGCGGAACGCCTTCAACCCGGTGTTGAAGTCGTGGATCGGCAGTCCGGTGAACGCCCGGGTCGACGCGTTGTACAAGCGGGAGGTCCACCGTTTGACGAGGCGGTCCTGCCGCCGCCGCCGCCACCCACCGACCACGTCGTCGCCCTGCGCGATGCGGTGGAGCAGCTTCGGGACCTCGAACGGGTCGTCCTGACCGTCGGCGTCGAGGGTGACGACCACCTCACCGTGTGCGGCGTTGAACCCGGCGGCGAGCGCCCCGGATTTGCCGAAGTTGCGCCGCAGCGTCACGACACGGACCAGGTCGGGATGCTCGGCGTGGAACTTCTCGAGCAGCTCCCCGCTGCCGTCGGTCGATCCGTCGTCGACGTAGATGATCTCGCAGTCCCCCGAACCCCACGACGGGAGCGCCTCCAGGAGCTCGTCGTGGAACGCGGGGAGCGCCTCGACCTCGTCGTGGACCGGGACGACCGCGGAGACGGCCACTGCGCCGTCAGCCGGCACGCTGGACCTGCGCGCCAGCCGGCTCCGCAGCGTTCACCGTCTGCACGGGCACATGGTAGGCCGGCCCGGCCCCAGCGCCCGACCACCGCTCTGCGCCAGCGCGGGACGCCTATGCTCACCGCGCCCCACAACCCAGGAAGGACCGCGTGGACGACAGGGACTGGCCGAGCGTCACGGTCGTGGTGATCAACTACAACGGCCGCGACTACCTGGCGACGTGTCTCGACTCCCTGGTCGGTCAGGACTACCCGCAGGAACGTGTCGAGGTCGTCTTCATCGACAACGCCAGCCGCGACGGGTCGGTGGAGTTCGTCCGCGAGCGCTACCCGCAGCTGCAGGTGATCGTCAACGACACCAACACCGGCTTCGCCCCGGCCGTCAACCAGGGCGCCCGCGCCGGCAGCGGAGACATCGTCGCGCTGATCAACAACGACGCCGTCGCTCAGCCCCAGTGGCTCCGCGAGCTGGTCAAGCCGCTGATCATGTACGACCAGGTCGGGTGCACCGGCGGTCTCGTGCTCAACGCGCGCGGGGAGACGGTGGACTTCGCCGGGGGTGAAGCCGCGTTCTACGGCCACGGGTTCGCCGCCCACCGCGAGGAACCCCCGCCCGACGACCTGGTGCTGGGCCCCACCTTGT
>JALYHG010000158.1 GCA_030776725.1 Actinomycetota bacterium | reverse complement strand
GCGCCGGTGAGCGTCGACGCGAGCAGGTTCGCACCGGCGGCGCCCCACGCGAGCAACGACGCGATCCCGGCGCCGCCGACCAGCCCCACAGCCGCCCGCACCGCGTCACGCTGGGCGACGACCGCCCAACCGGCCAGGCCGAGGATCGCTCCGGCGACGCCTGCGGCGGGGACCGCCCACAGCAGCGCCCCCAACAGCAGGTCGGGGAAGCCATGACCGACGCGGATCTCGACCGGGGCGAGCACGTCGGGGAACAGCGACACCCCCACGGCGGTGACGGCCGCCGAGACCAGTCCCACCGCGGCTCCCTGCGTCAACGGACGCAACCGCCGCCCCCGAGCGACGGCCAGAGGCAGCAGACGAGGGCCGACCGCGGCGGTGGTGACCCCGCCGATCGCCGCCAGCGCCAGGACGCCCGTCCAGCGCACATCCAGCGCCGGAGCCGCGACCTGCGGTCCGATCAGCGCGGCGAGCAGCATCCCGAGCGTGCCGGCCACGAGCCACCAGACGTTGGTCCGCAGGCGGACGGCGGTGTCCACGCAGGCTCCTGTACCGGTGTGAGCTGTGACGCTAGTGCACGTCCCGACCGCCGACCTAGAGCAGGTCGGCGATCACGTCCCGCTCCTCGCGCAGCTCTGCAACCGATCGCTCGATGCGTTCCCGGGCGAACTCCGACAGCTCGAGGTCGTCGACGATGTGGCAGTTGCCGTCCCCGTCGATGCGAACCGGGAAGCTGCACACCAGCCCCTCGTCGATCCCGTACGAGCCGTCCGACAGCACCGCCATCGACTTCCAGTGCCCGTGCGGGGTCGGCGTCCCGCCGAGCCAGTCGCCGACGTGGTCGATCACGGCGTTCGCGGCGGACATCGCCGACGACTGCCCGCGCGCGTCGATGATGGCGGCGCCCCGCTGCTGCACCGTGGGGATGAACGTCTCCTCGAGCCAGTCGCGGTCGTTTACCACGTCGGCTGCGGGTTGTCCGCCGATGCGGGCGTGCTCGAAGTCGGGGAACTGCGTCGCGCTGTGGTTCCCCCAGATCGCAACGTGGGTCACCTCGGTGACCGGCACGTCGGCCTTGTGCGCCAGTTGGGCCGTGGCGCGGTTCTCGTCGAGACGGGTCATCGCGGTGAACCGCTGGGGCGACACTCCCTCGGCGTTGGACTGCGCGATCAGCGCGTTGGTGTTCGCCGGGTTCCCGACGACCAGGACCCGCACGTCGTCGGCGGCGACGGCCGCGATGGCCTCGCCGTGCCCGACGAAGATCGGCCCGTTCTCGCGGATCAGGTCCCGGCGTTCCTGGCCCTTGCCACGCGGCTTGGCTCCCAGGAGCAGGACGACGTTGGCACCCTCGAAGCCATCATGAGGGTCGTCGCTCAGCTCGATCCCCTCCAGCAGGGGCAAGGCGCAGTCCTCGAGCTCCATGGCCACCCCACGCAGCGCGCCCATGGCCGCGGGGACCTCGACCAGTTGCAGGACGACCGGCGTGACCCCGCCGAAGATGTCTCCCGATGCGATCCGCGGCAGGAGCGCGTAGGAGATCTGGCCGGCGGCTCCTGTGACGGCGATCCGGATCGGCCGGGGCATCGCGACGCTCCTGTCGTGTGGTCGGTGTCGCGGCCAGCGTAACCAGGCGGCTCGCGACGCGGCCTCGTCAACCTGGCGGTCAGCACGGTGGCGGCCGCCAGGCCCCAGGTCGTGTGGGACACCTTCCGGGCGCTACTGCACCCCGTACAGGCCGTGCAGCGATCGGCGCATGCCGGGCGTCACGGCCGGCGTGGCAGTCCGTGGCGCGCCCGGGCCGCCTCGAGCGTGTTCTGCAGCAGCATCGTCACCGTCATCGGTCCGACCCCGCCGGGGACCGGCGAGATCGCGCCGGCCACCTCCTTGACCCGGTCGAAGTCGACGTCGCCGACCAGCCTGCCGTCTTCGAGCCGGTTGATGCCGACGTCGATCACCACCGCGCCGGGGCGCACCCAGTCGGCGAGCACCAGCCGTGGGACCCCGACCGCCGCGACCAGCACATCGGCTCGGCGGCACTCACCGGGGAGGTCCTTGGTGCGCGAGTGGGTCTGGACCACCGTCGCGTCGACGCCCTTGCTGGACAGCAGCACCGACAGCGGCCGGCCCACCAGGATCGACCGGCCCACCACGACCACTCGTGCGCCGACCAGGTCGAACTGCGCGTCGCGGAGCATCTCCAGGATCCCGTAGGGGGTACAGGGGATGAAGGTCGGGTCGCCGGCCAGCAGGCGCCCCGCCGACTCCGGATGCAACGCGTCGACGTCCTTGGCCGGGTCGACCGCCTCCTGGATGGTGGTCGGCCCGATGCTCAGCGGGAGCGGCAGCTGTACCAGGATCCCGTCGATGGCGTCGTCGGCGTTGAGGAGCTCGATCACCTCCAACAGCTCGGGCTCGGTCGTGGCGGAGTGGAGCTCGACCTGCCGGCTCGCGATGCCCACGGCCTGGCACGCGCGGTGCTTGGCGCCGACGTAGACCTTCGAGGCCGGGTCGTCGCCGACCAGGACCGCGGCGAGGCCGGGGATGATCCCGTGGTCGCGGTCGAGCGCAGCGACCTCGTCGGCGATGCGTGCGCGTTGGCGTTGGGCGAGGTCCCGCCCGTCGAGCACTGTGGCGGTCACGGTCGCTCCTGTCGCGGGCGGGTCAGCGGGCTGCTGCCAACGGCGCGAGCGGTCGGCTGCGCAGTGATCCGCCTGGCGCTCAATGACGGAAGTGTCGCCGGCCGGTGAGGACCATCACCAGGCCGTGCTCGTCGGCTGCGGCGACGACCTCGTCGTCGCGGACGGAGCCGCCAGGCTGGATGATCGCCACGACCCCGGCCGCGGCCGCAGCGTCCGGGCCGTCACGGAACGGGAAGAACGCGTCGCTGGCCAGCACCGCACCGGCGCTGCGATCTCGCGACTTGTCCACCGCCAGCCGGACCGCGTCAACGCGGCTCATCTGGCCGGCACCGACGCCGACGACCTGCTGGTCGCGGACGACGACGATCGCGTTCGACTTCACATGTCTGGCCACCGTCCACGCGAAGCTCAGATCGGACATCGTGGCGTGGTTGGCCGTCGCGCTGCTCACCGTCCGCCACTCGTGCGGCGCCGGGGGTGCGACGTCGGCGTCTTGCACGAGCAGGCCACCCGCGACGCTCCGGAGGGCGGCAGGCGGGGCGCCGGCGTGCTCGGGGTCGTCGCGGACCACCGCCACGGCCGGGCGCGCGATCTCCAGCACCCGCAGGTTCGCCTTGGAGCCGAGCACCCCCAACGCGTCGTCGTCGTACCCGGGCGCGACCACCACCTCGGTGAACACCGCGGTGATCAGCTCGGCGGTGGCTGCGTCGACCGGGCGGTTGGCGGCCACGATCCCCCCGAAGGCCGACACCGGATCACCTTCCAGTGCCCGCTGGTAGGCGGTCGGAAGGTCGTCGGCGAGCGCGACCCCGGCGGGGTTGGTGTGCTTGATGATCGCAACGCACGGCCGCGAGAACTCGTTCACGATCGCCCATGCCGCGTCGGTGTCGAGCAGGTTGTTGTAGGACAGTTCCTTGCCGTGGTGCTGGACAGCGGACGCCAGGCCCCACCGGTCGCGGGACGAGTCGGCGTAGTAGGCGGCGCGTTGGTGCGGGTTCTCGCCGTACCGCAGCACCTGCACGCGCTCGAAGACGGGCCCGTACTGCACCGGGAACGGCTCGTCGCGCTGGAACCACGCCGCGATGGCGGCGTCGTAGGCGGCGGTGTGGCGGAAGGCTTTGGCTGCCAGCTGGTGACGGGTCGCGGTGTCCAGCCCGCCGTGGTGGCGGAGCTGGCTCAGCACCGCGTCGTAGTCGTCGGGGTCGACGACCACCGCGACGCCGGCGTGGTTCTTGGCGGCGCCCCGCACGAGCGTCGGTCCGCCGATGTCGATCATCTCCACCACCGTGGCGTCGGCTGCGCCCGACGCGACCGTCTCGCGGAACGGGTAGAGGTTGACGACGACGAGGTCGACCGGATCGATCCCGAGCTCGTCGAGCTGCGCGACGTGCTCGGGCTTGGAGCGGTCGGCGAGGATCCCGGCGTGCACCCGCGGGTGCAACGTCTTGACCCGGCCGTCGAGGCACTCGGGGAAGCCGGTGACGGCTGCCACCTCCGTGACGGCCACCCCTGCCGCGGCGATCCGTCGCGCGGTCGACCCGGTCGACACGATCGCGATGCCGAGGTCCGCCAGGCCGGCGGCGAGCTCGGCCACGCCGCGCTTGTCGTGGACGCTGATCAGCGCGCGGCGCACCGGCGGGTGTTGCGGCGAGGTGGTCACGGGATCCTCTCGGCGTCGGTCAGGGCGTCGGTCAGATCGAGTGTCGTGAGCGCGCGCGCGTCGACGGCCGGCAGGATCCGGGTGCGGCGGCCCTCGATCCGGACGCGACCGTGGCAGACCAGCTTGACGGCGGCCGGGAGCAGGTCGTGCTCCACGCCCTTGATGCGCTCGTGGAGCGTGGCGACCTCGTCGTCCTCGCGGACCTCGACGGGGCGCTGGGCGATGATCGGGCCGTGATCGACGTGCTCGTCGACGATGTGCACGGTGGTGCCGGTCACCTTGACCCCGTGGTCGAGGGCGTCTCGGACGCCGTGGGCGCCAGGGAAGGCGGGGAGCAACGACGGGTGGACGTTGACGACCGCCTGCGGCCAACGAGCGAGGAAGGCCGGTGACAGCAGCCGCATGAACCCGGCGAGGACCACCACGTCAGGCCGGTGCTGCTCGAGCCGCCCGACCATGGCTCGCTCCCAGGTCGGCCGGTCGGGGTGGGCATCGACGGCCTCCACCACGGTCGGGATGCCACGTCGGCGCGCACGTTCCAGGCCGAGGCAGCCGGGACGGTCGCTCCCGACCACGACGACCTGGCCCCCGAACGTCGCGTCCCGGTCGATCGCGTCCATCAGGGCCGCCAGGTTGGTCCCCGATCCCGAGACGAGCACCGCGATGGGGCGCGGTCGCGTGGTTGCGTCCGACACGTGCGTCTCCGGGCTGGTGGGGAGCCGAGCGTAGTGGCGCGCGCCGCACGGGCGCCGACACGCCAACGCCTCTACCATCCGCCGCGTCGACCGACCTGGAGGCTCGTGTTGCGTCGGGGCAGACACCTCGTCGGCCTGCTGCTGGCCCTGCCACTGCTGGCTTCCCCGGCGCTGTTCCTTGGATCCGACGACCGCTCGGGCGGAGGCACGTCCCCGACCGCGGCGGCGGGAGGGGTCGGCGCGACCGGCGACTGCCCTCAGCGGGCCAGCACCGTCCGTGCGATCGACCGGGTCGCTGGGCCGGACCGGTACGCCACCTCAGCGTGCGCGTCGGAAGCGGCGTTCCCCGTCGGCGCACCGGCGGTGGTGCTGGCACGTGGCGACGACCACGGCGGCTGGCCTGACGCGCTCGCCGGGACCGTCCTGGCCGAGGCCGTCAGCGGCCCGGTCCTGCTCACAGACCCCCGGTCGCTCCCAGCCCCGACCCGCGACGAACTGCGTCGGCTGCGCCCGCTGGAGGTGCTGGTCCTCGGCGGTCCCGGAGCGGTGAGCGACGCGGTCGTGGCCGAGGCGGCCGCGGCGGCGCCGCAGGCGACGCTGCGTCGGGTCGCGGGCGGGGACCGCTTCTCGACCGCCGTGGCGGTGTCACGTGAAGCAGGCGCCGGCGGCACCGCGTTCGTCGTGAACGGCTTCCGCCCCGCCGACGCCCTGGTGGCCGGAGCCCCGGCGGCTCGGGCCGGCGCGGCGCTGCTGCTGGTCGACACCGACGTCGTCCCCGACGTCACCGCCGACGCTCTCCGCGGTGTGGAACAGGTCGTGGTCGTCGGCGGGTACGGCGTCGTGTCCGAGGCCGCCGAGGCGCGTCTGGCCGGCCTGGTGGGGCGTGACCGGATCCGTCGGGTGTCCGGCGCAGATCGCTTCGAGACGGCCGCATCGGTGGCGCGCGCGTTCCGGGTCGAGGGTCGCATCCACCTGGCCAACGGCGCCGACCGCCACCTGGTCGACGCCATCGGCGCTGGCTGGTCGGCCGCGCGCCCCGGCGGGGGCGTCGTGCTGTACGCCGAGCGCGATCGGCCTGGCCACGGCACCGACCGTTACCTGCGCCTGGGCGGGCTGACCCCGACCGCGCTGGTCCGGCTGGTGGGCGGCCAGGCCGTCCTGTCCGCCGATCTGGTGGCCGGCATGGAGGCCCGCTACCACGAAGCCACGGTCGGTGGGCCGGCGCCGCAGCTCCGTGCGACGTGGGTGCACCTGTTCGATGACGCGTTGAAGTCGCCGCGCTCGATCGACCGCGCCCTGGACGCCGCCGCGGCCGCGAACCTCAACACCGTGATCGTCGAGGTCGCACGCCGACAGGACGCCTACTTCACCTCGCACGTCCTGCCGCGCACGAACGACCCCAGGATGCCGGCCGGCTTGGACCTGCTGGCCCGCCTGTTGCCGGCGGCGCGCGACCGGGGCCTGGCGGTGCACGCGTGGGTCCCGACGCTGCCGGCGTGCCACCCGTCGGCGTACGACTGCGCCAACCTGCCCGCCGACCACGTGTGGCGCCTCCACGGGCCGGGAAGCGACGACGACTGGGCCACGTACGACGTCGAGGGCCGTACCGACCATGACACCTTCGCGCTGGACCCCGGCCACCCGGCCGTGCAGGACCACGCCGTCGCGGTGTACCGGGAGATCGCCGAGCGCTACCCCGTCGACGCGGTGCACCTCGACTACCTGCGCTACCCGGGCACGTGCCGGCGCGGCGACGGCCGCCTGGTCGAGGCCTGCTACGGCTACAACCCGACCGCCGTCGCCCGGTTCAACGAACAGCTCGGGCGCAGCGGACGGCCCGCACCCGACGACCCGGCGTGGCTGGACTGGCGCCGGGCCCAGACCCGGCAGCTGGCTGCCCGGATCACCGAGGCGGTCCACGCCGTCCGTCCCGACGTGGCGGTCACCGCCGCGGTGATCGCCTGGGGCGAGGGTCCCCGCGACGGGCGACGCTTCACCGACACGCCCGCGTACCGCTGGGTGCTGCAGGACTGGCCGTCGTGGGTAGCGGACGGCCTGGTCGACGCTGTCTTCCCGATGGCGTACTTCGACGAGGCCCGCTGGCCGGGGTACTTCACGCAGTGGACCGACTTCGCGGCGGGGATCGCTTCACGATCCGAGGGGATCGTGGCGGTCGGGCAGGGAGCGTTCCTCAACCCACCGGCGGCGTCGTTGCGACAGCTCGAACACGCGCTGTCGTCAACCGACGGCGCGGCGGTGTACTCCGCGCAGCAGGACGAGAGGAGCCCACCGTTCGGCGGGGTGTTCGCCGGGCTGCGTGACGGGCTCTTCGCCGAGCCGGCGCCGGCACCGTCGCTGCGCTGACGCCGGTGCGCGGAGACCTGGCGTTACAGGTTCGGCTGCTGACGCGACCACGGGGCGTGTTGGGGATGGCCGCCGTGCTGGCCGGCACCGCGGCGACCGTCGCGGTGTACCTGCCTTGGTACGAGGTCCGCGCCACCGTCACCATGCTCGGTCATGCGCGTGCGCGCACGGTCGCGGCGCTGCCCGGGTGGCAGGCGCAGCCGTGGGTGTGGACCATCGCCGCCCTGGCCGTGGTCAGCGTCGTGGTGGGCCTGTCGCTGGCGGTCGACCGGCCGGCCCGATCGGCGTCGAAGGTGCTGATCGTGGTCGGCGTCGGCATCGCCGCGATCAGCGCCGCCAGTGCGGCGCTCCGCCCGCCGCAGGGGCGCTTCCGCGGCCAGCAGCAGTTCGACGAGCTCCACGCGGTGATCTCCGCGGTGCCCGAGGATGTCACCGTCGGCTTCAGCGTCCACCCGACGACCGGGCTGTGGGTTGCGCTGGGGGCGGCGGCGGTCCTACTCACGTCAGCGTTGACGACCGGCGGGGAGTGACCGCATGCGGCTGGGCGTCGACGTCGGCGGGACGTTCACCGACCTGATCGTCGACGACGGCGAACAGCTGCGTGCCGCGAAGGTCCCCTCGACGCCGCACGACCAGGCTGACGGGGTCATGGCCGGCCTGGACCGCCTCGGACTGGACGCCAGCCACCTGCGACGGTTCGCCCACGGAACGACCGTGGCGACCAACACGCTGCTGGAGCGCGACGGTGCCCGGACGGTGCTGGTCGTGACCGCCGGGTTCCGGGACCTGCTGGAGATCGGCCGCCAGGACCGCCCATCGCTGTACGACCTCGGCGTCGACCGTCCGCCACCGCTGGTCCCCCGCGGCCTGGTGGTGGAGGCGGCGGAGCGGCTGTCGGCCGACGGGACCGTGCTCACTCCCCTGGGTGACGCCGACGCGGTGGCGGCCGCGGTCGTGGACCTCGAGCCGGAAGCGGTCGCGGTGTGCCTGCTGTTCTCGTTCCTCGACGACCGCCACGAGCGGGCCCTGGTCGACGCGTTGGGGACCCGCGCGCCGGACCTGCCGGTCAGCCGCTCGAGCGACGTCCTGCCGGTCTTCCGCGAGTACGAACGGGCCAACACGACCGCGCTCAACGCCTACGTCGCGCCCCGACTGGGCCGCTACCTCGCCACCCTCGAGGCGGCTCTGGGCGATCGCGGGATGAGCTGCGGGTTGGAGGTGATGCGGTCCGCTGGCGGGACCTTCGCCGCCACCGTGGCATCGCGCTACCCGGTCCACACGTTGCTGTCCGGCCCGGCCGCGGGAGCCTTCGGTGCGGCGGCGTGCGGCCAGACCGCCGGACACGGCGACCTGGTGGCGTTCGACATGGGTGGGACCTCGACCGACGTGACGCTGATCGAAGCGGGCCGACCGACGACCACCTCGCAGGGGGCGATCGCAGGTCTGCCGTTCGCGGTCACAACGACCGACATCCACACGGTCGGGGCCGGTGGCGGGAGCGTCGCGTGGCGCGATCCGGGCGGGTCGCTGCGGGTCGGACCACGCTCAGCCGGGGCCGACCCGGGTCCGGCGGCGTACGGGCGGGGCGGCACGGAACCGACCGTCACCGACGCCCACGTGGTGCTCGGCCGCCTCGACCCGGACGCCCATCTGGGAGGGACGCTGCAGCTGGACGCCGACGCCGCCCACGACGCGGTCGGCCGGCTCGCCGCCCGCCTCGGCCTGTCGGTGCGGGACTGCGCCGACGGCATCGTCCGCGTGGCGGACGCGACGATGGTGCGGGCGCTGCGGGTGGTGTCCGTGGAGCGCGGGAAGGACCCGCGTCGGTACGCGCTGGTCGCCTTCGGCGGGGCGGGTCCGCTGCACCAGGGGGCGTTGGCCCGTGAACTGGGCTGCTCACTGGTGATCGTCCCGCCCCACGCCGGCGTCCTGGCAGCCTTGGGGCTCCTGGCCGCCCCGACCACGGCGGAAGCGGTCCGCACCCGCCTGGCCGGCCTCGATGAGCTCGCCACCGATGAGCTGGCGGGCGCGTTCGCCGCGCTCGAACACCAGGCCACGGCGGCACTCGCCGAGCAGGACGTCGCCGCGGAGCAGCTCACCCGCCGCGCTGACTGCCGCTACCGCGGCCAGTCGCACGAGCTGGAGGTCGCCGTCGGCGATCCCCATCCGCAGGCGCTGGCCACGACCTTCCACGACGCGCACCGCGAGCGGTACGGCTACGCGCAGCCCGGCGAGCCGGTCGAGGTGGTGACCGTGCGGGTCCACGCCGAGGGACCAACCCCGCCCCTGCCTCTGTCGGAGATCGGGCACGGCGACGGTCCCGACGCCGCGCAGCTGGGGGCGCGCCCCGTCGTGATCGATCGGCGACCGCGAACCTGCCCGGTCTACGCCCGCGACCGGCTGGGGCGCGGCGACCGTCTGCAGGGCCCGGCGGTGGTGGCCGGCGTGGACACCACCTGCCTGCTGCTCCCGGGCCAGGTGGCCGAGGTCGATCGGTTCGGGAGCCTGCTGATCCGCGGCTGACCCGCCGTCGTCCGCTACGAGGTGATCGCCTCGGCGATGCGGCGGGCGTCGTCGAGCCGGTCCGCCTCGACGAAGACGCGCACACCCCACTCACCGGCGAACGCGAACCGGGTGAAGCGGCCGCTGCGCTTCTCCCAGTGGACGATCCCGGCGCGGTCGAGCGCCGCGAGCAGCTCGTCGGCGTGCTCGTCGGTGTACTGGCCGAGGTAGGTGGTGCGCATGGCGGGCAGTATGGCCCAGGCGGCCGCCCGACGACGTCGTGCCAGAGGAGGCCGCGGCGGTCGACATCCCGCGCCGCGAGGAGGAGCCCCGTGGACCCCGTCACGCTCGAGGTGACCCGCAACGCCCTGGTGGGGATCGCCGAGGAGACCGGCGCGGCCCTGCGACGCACGGCCTACTCGCCCAACATCAAGGAACGGGCGGACTGCTCGACGGCGCTGTTCGATCCCCACGCAGCGATGGTCGCCCAGGCGGAGCACATCCCCGTCCACCTGGGCGCGATGCCCGCCTCGGTCGCCGCATCCCTCGAGAGCTTCGGTGCGATCGCCGACGGTGATCAGGTGCTGGTGTCCGACCCGTTCGCCGGTGGGACGCACCTGCCCGACTGGACGCTCGTCGCGCCGGTGTGGAGCGGCGACCGGCTGCTGGGGTTCGTCGCGACGCGGGCCCACCACGCCGACGTGGGAGGTGCGGCGCCAGGCAGCATGCCGGCCGGGGCGACCGAGATCTTCGCCGAGGGTCTGCGCATCCCACCGATCAAGCTGGTGCGTGGCGGGGAGGTCGACCGCGACCTGCTCGCCCTGCTCACGATCAACTCGCGGACCCCACGCGAACGCACCGGGGATCTGCGGGCGCAGGCCGGCGCCAACCACCTCGCGGCCCGGCGGGTGCGCGAGCTGGCGGCCCGGCTCGGTGACGGCGATGACGCCGCGGGGACCGACCTCCTGCTCGAGGCGATGAGCGCGACCCAGGACCACGCCGAGCGCGCGGTGCGCGCAGCGGTGTCGGAGGTTCCCGACGGGACGTACCGGTTCGACGACGTCCTCGACGACGACGGGATCGGCCACGAACCGATCCCGATCCGTGTGGCGGTCACCGTCGACGCCGACCGGATCACGATGGACTTCGCCGGGACGGCACCCCAGTGCGACGGGCCGCTCAACGCGCCCGTGGCGGTGACACGGTCGTGCTGCATGTTCGCGCTACGCGCGGTCGTCGCCCCGGGCGCGCCCGCGAACGCCGGCGGCTGGCGGCCGCTCGAGGTGCGCACCCCCGGCAGGTCGTTGGTCGATCCGCGACCCCCAGCGGCGGTCGCGGCCGGGAACGTCGAGACGTCGCAGCGGATCGTCGATGTCCTGTTCGGGGCGTTGGCACAGGCGGTCCCCGACCGGGTCCCGGCCGCGTCGCAGGGCACGATGAACAACACGCTGCTGGGTGGGCCCGACCCGCGGACCGGCGAGACGTTCGCCTACTACGAGACGCTGGCCGGCGGGCAGGGCGCACGTCCCCACGCCGACGGGATGAGCGGCGTGCACACCCACATGACCAACACCAAGAACACCCCGATCGAGGCGTTCGAGCTGGCCTACCCGGTGCGGGTGGTGGAGTACCGGCTGCGCGACGGGTCGGGCGGGGCGGGACGCTTCCGCGGCGGTGACGGGCTCCGCCGCACCCTGGAGGTGCTCGGCGAGCGGGCGACCTGCTCGCTGGTGACCGAGCGGCGACGGCGCGGCCCGTGGGGACTGGCGGGCGGGCACGACGGCGCCCCGGGCCGCAACCGTGTGCTCCGCCGCAGCGACGACGGCCACGACGAGGAACGCGACCTGCCCGGGAAGGTCACGTTGACCCTGCACCGCGGCGACCGGATCGTGGTCGATACCCCTGGCGGTGGCGGGTTCGGGGCGCCGGCGTAGCGCGCACGGTGCGCCCAGGGCGGGGGGACCCCTCCCGCCGCCTACACTCTCGCCGCGACCGGAGGGAAGGAGACGGGTTCGTGCCACGGATCGAGGTGTGGGAGCCGTTCGAGGCCGGCGCGAGCACCACCAAGCTGGTACGGACCTTGAGCGGCGATCCGCACGAGTGGCTCCCTCAGCCGGCGACCGACCGTGGCCCCGGCCACTGGGCGGTCGAGGTCCGCGCCGGGCCGGCGTCGCGCCTGGCGACGTGCATGGTCGGCGAGCCGCACGGCGACGAGCACTCGGTCCGCCGCCACATCCGCTGGCGCGCCGACCCGGAGCCCGAGGACGAGCAGATGCAACGGGCGCTGCCGTCCTTCGACGGCTACCTCACCTTGCGGTCGCGCGACGGCGAGTGGCCCGAACTGCGCCTCGAGGGTGACTACGCCGCACCGGCGGGTTCGATCGGTGCGGCGCTGGGGCCCAGCCAGCAGCACGCCCTGGCGGAAGCTGCTGTCCGCCGTTTCCTCCACGACGTGTTCGCCAACCTGATCGGTGACGACGGAGCCTGACGGTCACCGACCGGGCTCGCCTGCTGAGCCGGTCCTACTCCCGGATGCTGGCCGCCCCGTCGGAGGTGTCGGCGTCACCGACCGGCGCTGCAGACCACGAACGGGCGTACTCGGGTCGGTCGAGCTCGTGTGCCAACCGCGTCAGCCGGAGGGGATGCGACGTGTCGCACATCACCGCGAGCTCGTCGGTTGACGTCGCGCCGAGCGAACGCTCGGCCAGACCCGGCTGGGGACCGTGTGGCACCCCCGACGGGTGCAGGGTGACCGCGCCAACGCCGATGCCCCCCCGGGACCCGAACGTCCCGCCGACGTAGTAGATCATCTCCTCCGAGTTGAGGTTCGCGTGGCTGTAGGGGATCGGGACCGAGTCCTCGTGCCAATCGAGCGGCCGGGGGCAGAACGAGCAGATCACGAAGTTGCGCCCCTGGAAGGTCTGGTGGACCGGTGGCGGGGCGTGGACCTTCTTCACGATCGGTTCGAAATCGGCGATGTTGAACGTGTACGGGT
>JALYHG010000157.1 GCA_030776725.1 Actinomycetota bacterium | reverse complement strand
CCCGCATCCCTCACAGGCCACGCCGCGGTGATCGGCCGCCAGCGACGAGTCGCACCGCGGGCAGGCCAAGCGGGCCCCGCAGGCTGTGCACACCAGTGCCCGGCCCTCGCCGCGGCGGGCGGCGAGGACCACGCCGTACCTGCCGTCGGCCACAGCACGGCGCAGTGCGGTGAGGGCCGGCGTCCCGAGGCGGCCCCGTGAACGTGGATCGGAACGGTCGTCGACGTGCACGACCGGGGCGGCGGCGCGCTCGGCGCCACGGGCGGGGACCACCGGGGTGAGGCGACGCTCCGACAGCAGACGCCACGACGCCGCGCTGGGGACGGTCCCGATCAGCAGGGCGACAGCGCCAGCTCGCCGAGCACGCTCCAGCGCGACCTCGCGGGCGTGGTGCCGCGGGGAGCGCCGCTCCTTCAGCGCCGGGTTGGACTCGTCGACGACGACCGCCAAGCCGAGGCGATCGACCGGCCAGAACGCGACCCGACGCTCGCCCACCACGACTCGCGCCGCGCCGCACCGCCCCGCCAGCCACCCGCGGTAGGTACGGCGCGCCCCGCTCGCTCCCCGGACGTCGACGGTGACGTCGGGGAAGGCGGCCACGACCGCGTCGGCAGCTGCAGAGACCGGCTCGGCGACCACCAGCAGCACGTCGCGGCCCCCGGCCAGGGTCGCGCCCGCGAGCTCGGTCAGGCGCGCGCCGAGGTCCTCCGACGGCAGCGGCCGCCAGTAGAAGGCGCCCCCGCCGGCTGCTGCGGCGGCGTGCAACGCTCGCCCAACCTGGGCGTAGAGCTCCCACGCCGCGGTGTCAGGCGACCGCGGCGGCGGATCGGCGGGGCGTGGTGCCGCGCCGGGCGGGTACCAGCCGGCGGATCCGGCGCGGTGCTCCACATCCACCACCCGGTCGGGCAGGGCGTGGCGCACCACATCAGCGAGCGGGGCGGCGAAACGCTCCGCCGCCCAACGCAGCACCGCCAGCTCCTCGGCCGCCACCCACGCGTGGGCGCCCAGCACGCGACGCACGTCTCGCAGCCGTTCGGGGGCGACGTCGGTGGCCTGGGTCAGCTCGACGACGAGCCCACGGACCCGTCGGCCGGCGAAGACGACCTCGACCCGGGATCCCACCTGCACCGCGACGTCCGGCCCGACGCGGTAGTCGAACAGCCGGTCGAGGTGGATCGGGGCGACCTCGACGGCGACACGGGCGACCCGGGGGGTGCTCACGCGCCCCGGCGCGTCACGCGGCGCGCCGTCTCACCGTGCGACGGCGTCACCGCTCTGACGCGTCACACGCCGACCGCGGCCCGCAACTGATCGGCCCGGTCGGTGTTCTCCCAGGTGAACGCCGCGCCGGTTCGGCCGAAGTGGCCGTAGGCCGCGGTCGCCTGGAAGATCGGCCGTCGCAGGTCCAGGTCGCGGATGATCGCCGCCGGCCGGAGGTCGAACGTCTCGCGGATCCCTTTCAGGATGTGGTCGGGATCTGCCTGCTCCGTCCCGAACGTCTCGATCATGAGCGAGACCGGGTGGGCGACGCCGATGGCGTAGGCCACCTGCAGCTCACAGCGCTCCGCGAGACCAGCAGCGACCACCGTCTTGGCGACCCAGCGTGCGGCGTAGGCACCAGACCGGTCGACCTTGGTCGGGTCCTTCCCGCTGAACGCTCCCCCGCCGTGGCGGGCGGACCCGCCGTAGGTGTCCACGATGATCTTCCGCCCGGTCAGGCCCGCGTCCGCGTGGGGGCCCCCGAGCTCGAAGCGTCCGGTGGGGTTGACCAGGATGCGCATGTCCGCGGTGTCGACGTCGTCGGGGAGGAGCGGCTTGATGACCAACTCCTCGAGGTCGGGGCGCAGCAGCGTGTTGAGGTCGATCTCGGGGCGATGCTGGGCGGAGATCAGGACCGTGTCGATGGCGATCGGACGGTGGTCCTCGTAGGCGACGGTGACCTGCGTCTTCCCGTCGGGTCGCAGGTAGGGGATCTCGCCGACCTTCCGCACGGCCGCGAGCCGCTGCGCCAGCCGGTGCGCGAGGTGGATCGGGAGCGGCATCAGCTCGTCGGTCTCGGTGCAGGCGAAGCCGAACATCATCCCCTGGTCACCGGCACCGAGCTGGTCGAGCTCGTCGTGGGAGGTGTCTCGGGCCTCCTGCGCCCGGTCGACGCCCTGAGCGATGTCCGGTGACTGCTCGTCGATCGCGACCGAGACGCCGCAGGTGTTCCCGTCGAAGCCGGCGTCGTGGTGGTCGTACCCGATGCCGATGATGGTGTCGCGCACGATGCGGGGGATGTCGGCGTAGCAGTCGGTGGAGATCTCGCCGGCGACGAAGACCTGCCCGGTGGTCATCAGGGTCTCGCACGCGACACGCCCGGCCGGATCGTTGACCAGGATCGCGTCGAGGACACCGTCGGACACCTGGTCGGCGAGCTTGTCGGGGTGGCCCTCGGTGACCGACTCGGACGTGAAGAGGGTCCTGCGCGGCACGGCGGCGCTCCTGGTGAGGTGGTGAGTGCGGACGGCGGGGTGATCGGCGTGGAGGTTAGCCGAGCAGTTCGCCGAGCAGTTCGCCGATCTGGTCCCAGAGGTGAGCGGCGATCTCCTCCTTGGTTCCCAGCGGCAGCTCGATCCGCCGCCCGTCGCGTCCCAACACCAGCACCCGGTTGGTGGCGACCTCGAAACCGGCGTCCGCGGCGCTGATGTCGTTGACCGCCATGAGGTCGACACGCTTCTGTTCGAGCTTCTCCCGCCCGTACCGCTCCGGGTCTTCGCTCTCGGCGGCGAAGCCGACGAGGACCGGCGGGCCGTGTCCGTCGCGGCGGGCGCCGAGTTCCGCGAGGATGTCGGGGTTGCGCTCCAGGGCGATGTCAGGGGTGCCGGCGGACTTCTTGAGCTTGGTTGCGGCAGCCTGCGCGGGGCGGAAGTCGGCGACCGCAGCCGCCTTCACGATGACGTGAGCGTCGTCCGCCAGCGACAGGACCACGTCGTGCATGTCGCGGGCCGACACGACGTCGTGACGGGTGACCCCCGAGGGGGTCGCGAGCTGGACCGGACCAGCCACCAGGTGGACCTCGGCGCCCCGTCGGGCGGCTTCGCCGGCCAGAGCGAACCCCATACGCCCCGACGAGCGGTTGCTGATGAACCGCACCGGATCGAGGTGCTCGCGGGTGGGACCGGCGGTCACCACCACCGACCGCCCGGCCAGCGACCCGGCCGGGGCGAGCAGGCGGGCCAGTTCCGCGATGATCGCGTCGGGTTCGGCCATGCGACCCTCGCCGACGTCCCCCCCCGCGAGCTCGCCCTCCTCCGGACCGACCAGGTGCATCCCCCGGTGGCGGAGCGTGGCGACGTTGGCCTGGGTGGCCGTGTGTTCCCACATCTCGGTGTGCATGGCCGGGGCCAGCAGCACCGGGCAGGTGACCATCAACAGCACGTTGGTCAGCAGGTCGTCGGCCAGGCCGTGAGACAGGCGAGCCAGCAGGTGGGCGGTGGCAGGAGCCACGACGACCGCGTCGGCACGGCGGGCGACGTGGATGTGGGGTGCTTGGCGGGGCGCCTCGGGGTCGGAGGAGGTCTCGAGCTCCGCCCACAGGTCGCGGTGGGCGGGGCGGCCGGTGATGCCAACGAACGTGGCTGCCCCGACGAAGCGGCTGGCAGCGTCGGTCAGCACGACGTCGACGGTGGCACCGGCTCGCACCAGCAGGCGCGCGACCAGCGCGGCTTTGTACGCAGCGATCCCGCCGGTGACGCCCAGCAGCACCCGGGTGTGCTCGAGGGTGGGCGGCCCCTGGGAGCCGGCCTCGTCGCGCGGGGCCGGCACCGTCCTACGCCTGGCTGTCCTCGCCGGGGACGTCCTCGCCGCCCACGTCCCCGCCGGCCACGTCCTCGTCGGACACGTCCTCGTCGATGAACGCCAGGGGATCCTCGACCACCGCCTGCTCGTCGGGCCAGCGCGGTTCGACCTTCGCCTCAGCGATCTCCTGCAGGGCGATCGACAGCGGTTTGTTCGACTCGGTCGACACCAGAGGCGGGACGTGCTGGCCGAGGCCCTCGCCGAGCTGTGCGTA
Source organism: Actinomycetota bacterium (assembly GCA_030776725.1). NCBI lineage: Bacteria > Bacillati > Actinomycetota > Actinomycetota bacterium. Next base: position 4,183 of record JALYHG010000157.1, on the reverse strand, counting down.
GTAGTCGTTGATCTCACGGGCACGCTTGGCCGCCAGGTGGACCAGCGTGAACCGGCTGTCGACCTTGTCGATCAAGTCGTCGATGCGCGTGATGGCGATCACCTCGGCGTGGGGGTCGACCTGAAGGGTAGCGTCACCGCCACGTCGTTGCGAAGGGATCGCGATGCTGGCCAAGCAGCTGTCCAAGGAGTTCATGAACCTGCTCCGGGAACGCGCCTCCGACTTCATGCGTGATGCCGAGGCACTGAGCGGGGCCATGGAGGGCCTGTCGATCTCGACCCACCGGTGGGAGCCGCTCGCCAGCTGCCCAGACGCCGGTGTGGACGTCGACTGGGAGGTCGTCGACAGCACGTTCGTGCTGTGGATGGAGAACGAGGAGCTCCGGTTCGCGCTGCATCGCCCTGACGGTGAGGACGGTGCGGACCTCGAGGTGCGGGTCATCCAGCCATGCCTGACCTGCGGTGAGCCCGTGCCTTTCGATCCGCCGGTTGAAGACCGTGAGACCGCCGGCAGGGCACTGGTTGCGGGGCGTCCGTGGCGCCACCATCACTGCGCACCGGCCGCCATGGCACCGCGACCCTCGACACCGGGCTGGCGGCGGCACACCCCCGCGGGGACACCCCCTGGCTGACGCGGATCCGTGGTCGAGACACGACCATCTCTCTCGACGCGCCAACGCGATCAGCGGCCACCGTCGACGAGTTCGGCGACCTGGGAGACACAGTCGTCCAGGTCGTCGTTGATGACGACGTGGTCGAAGGCAGTCGCGGCCGCGAGCTCGCGGGCACGGTCGGCCTGCCGCACGGCGAGCTCGTCGTCTCGTTCCGTGCCTCGCCTGACGAGCCGGCGAACGAGTTCCTCCTCGGAGGGGGGAGCCAGGAATATCAGGAGCGCGTCGCCGACGCGATCGCGCACCTGCATCGCGCCCTGCACGTCGATCTCCAGGACGACGTCGCGGCCCTTGACCAGCCGCTCCTCGAGGCCAGCGCGGGGGGTGCCCGAGCGGTGGCGGTGGACGTGTGCCCACTCCAAGAGCTCACCGCGCTCGATCATCGCGTCGAAGGTGGGATCATCGACGAAGTGGTAGTCGACGCCGTCGACCTCGCCGGGTCGGGGCGGACGCGTGGTGACCGAGACCGACAGTTCGAGGTCCGCTCGCCGCTGCAGGAGGCCACGGACGACGGTGCCCTTCCCGACACCGCTGGGACCGGAGATCACCACGAGGCGGCCACGATCACCGGCCTCGTGGCCGGTCACCGGAGGTCACTCTCCCCGAACGCAGCCAGTAGCGCCGACCGCTGGTTGCTGCCCAGGCCACGGATCCGCCGCGACGCTGCGATGTTGAGCCGCTCCATCAGCTCGCGGGCCCGGACCTTGCCGTAGCTGGGCATGGACTCGATGACCTCCGAAACGCGCATCTTGGCGATCGGTTCGACGTCGTCGGCCCGGTCGAGGACGTCGCGGAGCGTCACCTCTCCTGTCTTCAGCATCTGTTTGAGCTCGGCGCGGACACGGCGGGCGAAAGCGGCCTTCTCGAGTGCCTGGCGGCGTTGCTCCGGGTCGAGCTCAGGTAGGGCCATCGCGATGTTCCGTCCGTGCACGGAGTGCGCGACCCTACCGACCGCCGCTCGTGGGGGTCAACGCCTGGTGGCAGGGGCGAGGCGACGCCCCGCACGGCGGCGGGCGTTTAGCGTCGAACGTCGCGGGTGAAAGGCTGGGGCGATGCGCGGGCTGCTGGTGTTCAACCCGTACGCCAGAGCCACGGAGGCCAACGTCCGAGACGTGATCGCCGCCGCCCTGGCCTCGCAGATACCACTCGACGTGCAACAGACCGAGCATCCTGGCCACGCGACACAGATAGCCGCGGCAGCGGTCCGCGACGGCGTCGACGTGATCTTCAGCCACGGCGGGGACGGCACCCTCAACGAGGTCATCCAGCCGCTGGCGGGTAGCGACGTCCGGCTCGGGATCATCCCGGGTGGGACGACCAACGTGGTGCTCCGCAACCTCGGCCTGCCGAACGACCCGATCGCCGCGACCGGCGCCCTGCTCGAACGGCTCCGCTCCGGGTCGACCAGGACGATCGCGCTCGGCCGCGCCAACGGACGGTACTTCGCCGCGAACGCCGGCGTCGGCTTCGACGCCGCGGTCGTGCGCTGCGTGGACGGCCGACCCGACCTCGAACGAGCCGTCGGCCAGCTCGCGTGGGTGTGGTGCGCGGTGCAGGAGTTCTTGGTCGGCTACGACCGCTCCGCCTTGCCGATCTCGGTGGAGCTGCCGGGCGAGGCACCCCGTGCGGGATTCGGCTTCTGCATCATCTGCAACACGACCCCCTACGCCTACCTGGGGGCGCGTCCACTTCGGGTCGCACCCGACGCGAGCTTCGACCGCGGGCTGGACCTCGTCGGCGTGCGATCCCTCCGCGCCGCCACCTTGCTCCGCCTGATGGTGCAGATGGCCACCACGGCCGGGCACGTCCACGCGAGCGCGACCCGCTACTGGCGTGACCTGCCGGAGTTCTCCGTCCGGAGTGACGTTGCGCTTCCGGTGCAGCTCGACGGCGAGTACGTCGGCCGGTGGCAGAACGTGACCTTCACGAGCCTTCCCGGGGGACTGACCGTCATCGCCTGACCATGCCACGACGTTGCCGGCCTTCCGCCCCGTCGTACGGCTGTGGTCTTGAATCTGCTCTGACCAAGGACGTCTACCGGTTCAACGAGCGCGGCCAGGCGGGTGCCACCGAGGTCAGCCTTGCGATGAAGCCGTCCGCCGGCGCGCCATCGAGGCGGGCACCGTCGTGCGGAAGGATCCCTGCTCGAGGTGAGCATGACGGGGAGCGGGTCGAGGGAGACGAGGCGGCGAGCAACCTACGAGCGCCCCATCGTCCGCGTACGTTCGCCGCGGAGCCCGTCGATGCCGGACAGCGGGATGTCCAGGGGCAACGACCTCAGGACGCAGCTGCTCCGCGAGGGCTCGCAACCGAACACCCACTTCGTCAACGGAGGGTCTGGCCTGTCCACCCGTCGCGCGCCCGTTCGCCGGACTCATGTGTCCGGACGCGAGATTGACAGCGGCGTGGTAGAGGCTCCGACCACATCGTAGTGCTGCGAAGGTTCGACGCTGGTGGGCTCCGCCGAGTCGAGCGCATGCGCACTAGACGCGGCAGCGGACGCAAGGACCAGGAGGAATGCCCACAGAGCAATGCAGCGAGCCATCGCTGCTCGTCGCAACACCCGGCCCCGATGCACCTGTGAATGCCAGTCGAGGGCAGTCATGATCGAAACCGCACGGTTGCGCGCCCAGCTAGGCCGCCGCGCCATCCCTTCAAACTGCGGGTCACGGCTTCGCCTTGGAGTTCAGCGTCATCGCGACGCCGACGTAGTTGCATTCAACGTCGAAGTGATCAGACAAGGCTTCGAGCAGGCCGTGCCCGTGCCGCGACGCCATCACAACGGTCGGGTACGACCGCCCCTGCCAGACGAGCGGGTAGTCAAGGCGAACGGCAATCGCTTCAGCCTCGGCGCCCTTGCCAAACGTGTGTGCGCCGATGATTGTCCCGCGAATCCTGTCCGAGCCCGCATGCTCGGCCAACTCCCACGGGTCCGACAGCGAGAGTTCAACTGCCTTCCTGATCGCCCTGCATGGTGTCCCGTCCATCAGTAGTCCCACACGCACAGACTCGGCACGGCACAGGACCGGCCGCCGTTCGTTCGAGTCCGCCGCCAGGCATCCCGAAGGCCGGCTCGACTGTCTTGGGCCGCGGAAGACTCCTGCTGGCACCTCCATTCGAACTCGCACCTCAGGTGTCTGCGGGAGTGCCAAGCGCTGCCTCGCTCGCTGAGCTGAATGGTTGACAGCGTTCGCTGACGTAGTGGGTCCCGGCTCGGCACACCCGACAGGCCGTCGCAAGGCCTCACCGATCAACTCGAAGCCGTCGGCGATCAGCAGATTGCGAGCCACCAAACGAACCCGGGGGTGGTCGTCGACGATGAGGGTGCTCGACATGAGCCCATCGTCGCACTGTCGACGTGGCGACGCGACGGGGCTATCCCCGGATCCTCGCCTGACCACAACAAACGGGTCGTCCGCGGACCCTACGGCGTGGCGCCGCGCGTCACGGTTGGGGCAGGGGTGGGCGGCCTGGCGCACGGTTGGGTGCGCGGGCCGCCTTCGGCTCGTGGGG
>JALYHG010000156.1 GCA_030776725.1 Actinomycetota bacterium | reverse complement strand
CCGCCACGCCGGCGCAGCGCCGTGACGGCCGTCGGCGCAGCGACGGGGTAGCCTGACGACCTCGCTGGATCCGTGGAGTCATGTTCGTGCGTGTCAAGACGCGGGTTGCGGGCGCCGCTGCGGCTCTCGCCCTGCTGATCGCCGGCTGCGCCGGCGCCGCGGTCGGTCGAGAGGTCGCCGCCACCGTCGACGGCCACGACATCCCCAGCGACATGCTCGCGGTCCTGGTCGACGCCCAACGCGAGAGCGACGACCGTCCCGCCCCCGAGGAGTACGCGGCCGTCGAGCAGCTGCAGCGTGAGACGCTCGCGCAGCTGATCCGCGACGAGATCGCGGCTCGCGCCGCCGGTGACCTCGGGATCGAGGTCAGCCAAGACGCGGTCGAGGAGCGGTTCAACGAGCTGGCCGAACGGTTCGGCGGCCCGGAGGCCCTCCGCCAGGAGATCGCCGAGGCTGGCCGGACCGAAGCCGAGATCCGCTCACAGATCGCCGCGGTGATCCGCCGTGAGCGGCTCCAGGAGCACTTCGCCGGCCAGGCTGAGGTGACCGACGCCGAGATCCGGGCCGCGTACGACCGGGCCCTCGATGACGAGTACCGGGTCGCCGACGTGTCCCACATCCTGGTCGAGACCAGCGAGCAGGCCGAGGATCTTCGAGCCCAACTTGACGCGGGGGCCGACTTCGGCGAACTGGCGCGGGAGCACTCCAGCGACGAGCTCAGCGCCGTCAACGCCGGGGCGCTCGGAGAGCAGCCCCGTGGCCGCTACATCGAGGCGTTCGACGAGGCGGTGTGGAACGCCGAGCCCGGTGAGATCGTCGGGCCGGTCCAGACCCGGTTCGGCTTCCACCTGATCAAGGTCAACGGGTTCCGCGAGATCCCACTGTCGGAGGTCGAACCCCGCATCCGCCAGGAGCTGCAGGCCGAGGCATCCCAGGGAGCCTTCGATGAGTGGTTCCGCGAGGTCGTCGCCGCAGCTGACGTGCGGGTCGACCCCCGCATCGGCCGGTGGGACCCCGCCACCGCGACCGTGACCCCCACCGACGCGATCCCCGAGCGCGGCAGCGTCCGGCTGGACGGGTCGGTGGCGACGCCGGCCGGTTGATCGCGACCGTCCATGGCGCGCATCGTCCTGGTCGGATCGTGCGAGCAGCTGCCGGCTCTGTTCCCGTTCCAGTGCTGGGAGGCGCTCAGCGGTGCTGGCCTGATCTGGATGCGTCACCCCGACCGGCACCCGTCAGCCCCGTTCCTGCGGATGGTCGAGCTGCCGGTGGCGCGGCTGGAACCCGCCGAGATCGAGCTGTCGCGGATGGATCTGACGCTGCCTGGGTCGCCGCAGGACCGCCGCTACGCCCAGGCGCTGATCGACCTGGCCGAGGTCGAGGGCACCGCCGTGTACCTGCTGGGACCAGACGACACGGATGCCTTCACCCGCACGGTGGGGATGGAGGCCGCCCGTTCCGGCGCCGAGGTCGAGTTCGTCTTCCACCTCCCGCCCGCCGGCATCGAGGTCGCTCACCTCGCGGAGGTGGAACGCACCCTGCGCGACCCCGAGCGCGGCTGTCCGTGGGACCTGGAGCAGGACCACTCGTCCCTGGGGCGCTACCTGGTGGAGGAGACCTACGAGCTGCTGGACGCGATCGATTCCGGTGACGACGCTGACATCGCCGAGGAGCTCGGCGATGTGCTGCTGCAGGTCGTCTTCCACGCCCAGATCGCCAGCGACCGTGGCGCCTTCGACCTCGACGACGTCGCCCGGGGGATCGCGGACAAGCTGGTGCGTCGCCACCCGCACGTCTTCGCCGATGTGGAGGTCACCGGGGCCCAGGACGTGATCGCCCGCTGGGACGTGCTCAAGCAGGAGGAGAAGCAGCGCACCGGACCGTTCGAGGGGATCCCGAGCGCCCTGCCGGCCCTCACCCTCGCGGAGAAGCTGCAACGGCGCGCGTCCAAGCTCGGGTTCGACTGGGAAGACGTCACCGGACCCGCCGAGCGCGTCCGCCAGGAGCTCGACGAACTGCTGGACGCAGGCGATCGCGACGGGCGCGCGCAAGAGGTCGGCGACCTGCTGTCAGCGGTGGTCGCGACCGCCCGCCACGTCGGCGTCGACCCCGAGGCGGCCCTACGAGGAGCGGCCACCAGTTTCCAGCGCCGGTTCGAGGCGGTGCTGGCCGCGGCCCAGGTCGCCGAGCAGGACCCGGGTGACCTCGACCGGGACGGCTGGCTGGCGCTGTGGGAACAGGTCAAGCGCTCCCAGCGGTGACGCGTCCGACGGACAGCGGTCACGTAGTCTCGGTGGTGCCCAACGACAGGAGGCCGTGGCGTGCCGCCCCAGTGCTCGTCGTGCGGTCGCTTCCTCAGCAACGCGTTCGTGCAGGGTCTGCTGATCGAGCCGGCCGACTGCCCCCGATGCGGCACCACGTTGACGGCCGACCAGTTCCACGACACCCAGGCGCTGCAGCAGGCGGCCACGCAGCCCCCGGAGCCGTCCGTGGCGGCGGGCGCCGAGCCGGCCCCGGCCGCCCGCAGCGTCCGCCCGCCGGACCTGCCCACCGAGGCGGTCACACGGGACGAGGATCGCGATGTGCTCGAGGGCTGGGACCGTGACCGCCCCGCGGCGGCCGAGGCAGGCGAGTGGATCGACGGCGCCGGGACGGCCCGCGCCATGGCGACGATCGTGGGCGCTGGCGTCTCGTGCGGCCTGATCGCCGCGGTGCTGGCCCCACGCCGTCGACGCGACCTGTTCGTGGCGTTGGCGACCCTGCTGGGCGCAGCCGTCGCGATGCTCGCCGCCCGCCAGGGCGACCAGGACCGCTGACCGCATCGTTGCGGCAGCGCTGTCGTGTCGCCTACTGTCAACTGCTGTTGTTCGAAGGGGCGCCCGCGTGGAGCCGAGATCGATCCGATCACTGCACGCCCGGCAGATCCTCGACAGCCGCGGCAACCCGACCGTCGAGGTCGAGGCCGCGCTGACCGACGGATCGCTGGGCCGCGCGGCCGTGCCGTCGGGCGCCTCGACCGGCCGGTTCGAAGCGGTCGAGCTCCGCGACGGCGACCGCGGCCGGTACGGCGGGAAGGGGGTCACGAAAGCGGTCGCGAACGTCGACCAGGTCATCGCCCCGCACCTGCAGGGAGTCGACGCCACGCTGCAACGCGACATCGACCGGATGCTGCTCGATCTGGACGGCACCGACGACAAGTCCACGTTGGGCGCCAACGCGATCCTGGGTGTGTCGCTGGCGGTGGCGAAGGCCGCGGCGGCATCGTGCGGCCTCCCGCTGTACGCCTACCTGGGTGGGCCGGGCGCGCACCTGCTCCCCGTGCCGATGCTCAACGTCATCAACGGCGGCGCACACGCCGCCAGCAACGTCGACGTGCAGGAGTTCATGATCGCGCCGGTCGGCGCCCCGTCGTTCCGCGAGGCCCTGCGGATGGGGACGGAGGTCTACCAGGTCCTCAGGCAGGTCCTCACCGACCGCGGCCTGTCGACCGGCCTCGGAGACGAGGGGGGGTTCGCCCCCGACCTGCCCACCAACGACCGCGCCTGCGCGCTGCTGGTCGAGGCGATCGAACGAGCCGGGTACGCGCCCGGCGACGACGTCGCGTTGGCCCTGGACATCGCTGCGTCGGAGCTGCGCGGAGATGCCGGCGACTACCACCTCGAAGGTGAGGGGCGCCGGCTGTCCGCCGAGGAGTTCGTCGCCTGGCAGGCCGACCTCCTCGATCGCTTCCCGATCGTGTCGATCGAGGACGGGATGGACGAGGACGACTGGGACGGCTGGGAGCTGCTCAACCAGCGGATCGGTGAGCGCTCCCAGCTGGTCGGTGACGATCTGTTCGTGACCAACGTCGACCGCGTCCGCCGCGGTATCGAGCTCGGGGCCGCCAACGCCGTCCTGATCAAGGTCAACCAGATCGGCACCCTCACCGAGACGCTGCACACCGTCGAGGTCACCCACCGCGCCGGTTGGGCTGCCATGGTCAGCCACCGGTCAGGCGAGACCGACGACGCCACGATCGCCGACCTGGCGGTCGCGGTCAACGCCGGACAGCTGAAGTCCGGCGCCCCCGCCCGGAGCGACCGCGTCGCGAAGTACAACCAGCTGCTGCGCATCGAGGAGCGCCTCGGCGACCAAGCGCGGTTCGCCGGCTGGGCGGCGTTCCCCCGGTCCAGGCGCGCGACGTGAGCGCGGCCAGGCGGGGCGCCAGCACCGGTCGGCGCGGGGCCAGCCCCCGGAAGGCACCGGCGC
>JALYHG010000155.1 GCA_030776725.1 Actinomycetota bacterium | reverse complement strand
CCGCGCGCCGTCCGGACGCCGCCGGGCGCGACGCACGTCCTGCACGGCCAGCACCACGAAGAACTCCGCGACCGTCACCCCCGCGACGGTGGCGGGTCCGGCCGTGCCCAGGTGGTAGCTGAGCACCAGACCAACCACCACCCCGACCGCGCCGAACCCCATGGCCACCACCATCATCGTCGGGACCCGACGGACGACCAATGCGGCGCTCGCCGGAGGACCGACCAGGAAAGCGAACACCAACAGGACGCCGACCGCCTGGAACGACGCGATGATCGCCACGGTGATCAGGACCAGCAGCGCAGCGTGCGTCAGTCCCGGTCGCATCCCCAGCGCGGCGGCTTTGCGTTCGTTGAACGCCAGCACGATCAACGGCCGGTACAGCACGGCCGAGGCCACCACCACCACCACGGCGGCGACCGCCGTCGCCCGGATGTCGGCGGCCGTCACCGCCAGGATGTCTCCGAACAGGATCACGGTGAGGTCACCGGCGTAGGACCGCGCCTTGCTCGCGATGATCACCCCGAGTGCGAGCATCCCCACGAACAGCAGCCCGATGCCGACGTCCTCGCTGAGCCGGGAGCGGCGGTGCACCAGCTCGATCCCGGCGAGCATCACCGCCGCAGCCACGGCGGCCCCGGCGATCAGGTTCAGCCCGAACAGGTAGGCCACCGTCAGCCCGGGCAGGACGCCGTGCGCGAGTGCGTCGCCCAGGAAGGTCATGCCGCGCATCACCACCCAGGTGCCGACGACCGAGGTCACGACCACCACGACGACGCCGGCGACCAACGCCCGCTGCATGAAGCCGAACGCGAACGGCTCGGTCACCCACTGCACGGCGACTCCCTGGTCACGGTGCGAGCGCGTCGGCGATGCGCTGGGCGTTCGTCGTCATCATGCCCAGGTAGGTCTCCGCGCCCGAACCCGGCCGGCCCAGCGCGTCGGTGTACAGCTCGACGACCGCGACGTCGCCGCCCACCTCCGCACGCAGCGCGTCGATCAGCCGGGCGGAGCCGATCGACTCGGTGAACACCGCGGGGACGCCGGTGGTGCGGATCACCTGCGCGAGGTCGGCCAGCTGGCGCGGGCTGGGCTCGGTCAGCGTGGTCCCGCCGGGGATCACCGTGCCGACCAGCCGGAAGTCGTACCGCGCAGCGAAGTACCCCAAGGACGCATGGTGGGTGATCAGCGTCCGGCGCTCGTCGGGGACCACCGCGAGCGTGTCGACGACGCGCTCGTGGGTCGCCACCACCCGGCTGCGGTAGGACGCGGCGTTGGCGGTCGTGGCCTCGGCCACGTCCGGGGCGGCCTGCGCCAGGTGATCGGCGATCACGGTGACCGCGTCGGCCACACGGACCATGTCCCACCAGAAGTGGGGGTCGAGCGCGCCGTGCCCGTGCCCGTCGGCATCGGCGTCGCCGTCGCGGTCGTGTCGGGGGTCGCGTTCGTCAGCCTCTCGGCGGCTCCCATCGTCGAACGGGATCGGGTCGACGTGCTCGGCGACGCGGACGACAGCCACCCCCTCGCGCTCGGCGGCGTCCAGCTCCGCCAGCAGCCGCTCCTCCAGCTGCAGGCCGTTGGTCACGACCAGGTCCGCTTCGTGCAGCATCTGGAGCTGAGCGGCGGACGGCTCGAAGGCGTGCGGATCGACGCCCGCCCCGATCAGCACGTCGACGCGGCCGGCCTCCCCGACCACGTTGCTGACGATGTCACCCAGGATCGAGGTGGTCGCGACGACGTGCGCGTCGCTGCGGGCGTCGGGATCGGCACCGCCGGTCCGCGCCCCGCACGCGCCGAGCACAGCCACGCCCACGACGACGACAGCGGCGGCCAGCACGCGCCCCACGGTCCCGCCCGCCCCGCGGGGGGCCGACCCTATCCTGGTGCCCAACCAGCGGCCTTCAGACGGTGGGTGCTGACCTTACAACCAGACTAGGAACGGTTCTCGATTCGTGTGGGCACCAGGGACGTGAGCAGCGACCGGTCACCGTCGCGCCGGGCCGCCGACGCTGTCCGCGCCGACGGGCTGGTCGTCACCTACGGCGATCTCGTGGCGCTCGAGGCGGAGCACCTGCAGGTCCCTGCCGGTGTCATCACGGCGGTGATCGGCCCCAACGGGTCGGGGAAGTCCACCCTGCTCGCGGCGATCTCGGGGATCGTCGAACCGGCCGCGGGGACGATCGAGGTGCTGGGCCAGCGGCCCGGCGCGACACGCGGGCGCGTCGCGCACGTGCTGCAGGACACCACCGCGAACGCGGCCGTGCCGCTCACCGTCCGGGAGGTCGTCCGCATGGGTCGGTACGCCCGCCGGGGACCGTTCCGTCCGCTGACGGTGGGCGACCACGGGGCCGTGGACCGGGCCCTGGAGCGGTTGCAGATCAGCGACCTCCAGCGCCGCCACCTCAGCGAGCTGTCGGCAGGCCAGCGCCAACGGGTGTACGTCGCCCAAGGCCTGGCCCAGGAGGCGGAGCTGGTGTTGCTCGACGAGCCGGCCACCGGGCTGGATCTACCGTCACAGGGGCAGATCACCGCGATCATGCGTGAGCTCACCGCGGCCGGCCGGACCGTGATCCATGCGACCCACAGCGTGACCGAGGCAGCCGACGCCGACCACGTCGTGCTGCTGGCCACCCGCGTTGTCGGCTCGGGAGATCCCGTGGAGGTCCTGCAGCCTCACCTGCTTCAGGCCGCCTACGGCGGGCACGTGCACGTGACCACCGACGGGGCGGTGATGATCGACGACCCGCACCACCCGCACTGACGCCAGTAGGCTCCTCGCATGGGCTCCCAGCTGCACCGCACGGTCGAGCAGCGGCTGCGCCGGGCCCGGTCGCGGTACACGCGCGGACGGCGGCAGCTGGTCGATCTCCTGGCGGATGCCGGGCGCCCGGTCACGATCGGAGAGCTCCTCGACCGCGGCAGCGGCCTGTCGCAGAGCTCGGTGTACCGCAACCTGCAGGTCCTCGAGCAGGCTGGAGCGGTGCGGCGCTTGGTCACCGCCACGGATCCGGGCGCCCGGTTCGAGCTGGCCGAGGACCTCACGTCGCACCACCATCATCTGATCTGCAACGTGTGCGGCGGGATCGAGGACCTGCAGCCGTCAGCGCCGATCGAGCGCGCCGTGGCCCGGCTGACCAGTGAACTGGCCGCCGCCGACCGCTTCGCGACCGAGCAGCACCGGCTCGATCTGGTGGGCACCTGCGCCGACTGCCGCTGACCGCCGGCGGTCACCGCCCCGGCGCGCCGAGCACGTCGCGGAGCGTCGCCGCGACCCACGCCACGATGTCGTCGACGTCGGGCGGGAACGGGACCTCGAGCACCTCGGCGGTCGACCGCCACCGTGCCCGCGGGTGCAGCCGCTCCAGGCGCACCTGTTGCGAGTCGGTCAGGTCGACCGGTGACGCGCGCAGCACGCGGCGAGCCGGACCCGCGGTGGCCGCCCCACCCAGCAGGACCACCTCGGTGATCCCCCACCGCCGCAGCGCCGCCTTCAGAGCAGCGGCGTTGAGGAGGCGCTCCGCAGGCGGCGGGAGCCGCCCGAAACGGTCGGCGAGCTCCTCACGGAGCGCCTTGAGCCCGGCAGCGTCACGGACGGCGGCGATGCGCCGGTACAGGTCCAGCCGGAGCTTCTCGTCGGGCACGAAGCCATCGGGCAGGTGTGCATCGACCGGGAGCTCGAGCTTGACCTCGATCTCCTCCTCGATCGGCTGCCCGCTGAGGTCGGCCACCTCGTTCTTGAGCATCTCGGTGTAGGTGTCGAACCCGACCGCCGCGACGTGGCCGGACTGCTCGGCACCGACGACGTTCCCGGCGCCGCGGAGCTCGAGGTCGCGGAGCGCGATCGCCAGTCCCGATCCCAGCCGGGCGTGCTCGCCGACCGTCTGCAGCCGCTGGTAGGCGCTCTCGGTGATCGCCGCACCGTCGGGCGGGAAGAACAGGTACGCGTACCCGCGCTCGGTGGCGCGACCCACCCGTCCGCGGAGCTGGTGCAGCTGGGCCAGGCCCAACAGGTCGGCCCGCTCGATGATCAAGGTGTTGGCGTTGGGCACGTCGAGGCCGGACTCGATGATCGTGGTGCAGAACAGCACGTCGAACTCCCGCTCCCAGAAGCGGACCATGACGCGCTCGAGCTGGTCCTCGGGCATCTGACCGTGCGCCATCTCGACGCGAGCGTCGGGGACGAGCTCGCGTAGCCGTGCGGCGGCCTGGTCGATGGTCGCGACCTGGTTGTGCACGTAGAACACCTGCCCATCGCGGAGCAGCTCCCGGCGGACGGCCAACGCCACTTGCGCGTCGTCGTAGGGGGCGACGACCGTGTGGACGGGCTGGCGGTCCTCGGGTGGCGTCTCGATCACCGACAGGTCACGGATCCCGGAGATGGCCATCTCCAAGGTGCGCGGGATCGGCGTGGCCGACATCGACAGCACGTCGACGCTGGTCCGCAGTTGTTTGAGGCGCTCCTTGTGGCGGACCCCGAAGCGCTGCTCCTCGTCGACGATCACCAGGCCCAGGTCCTTGAAGCGGACGTGTCCGCCCAGCAGGACGTGCGTCCCGATCACCACGTCGATCGTCCCGGCCGCCAGCCCGTCGAGCACCGCCCGGCGCTCCGTGGACGACACGAACCGGCTGAGCATCCGCAGGTCGACCGGGAAACCGGTCAGGCGCTCGCGGAAGGTCTCCAGGTGCTGCTGGGCCAGCAGCGTGGTGGGGACCAGGACGGCAACCTGCTTCCCGTCGAACGCGGCTTTCGCCGCGGCGCGGACCGCCACCTCCGTCTTGCCGAAGCCGACGTCGCCGGTGAGCAGGCGGTCCATCGGCAGTGGCGCCTCCATGTCGCGTTTGATCTCGTCGACCACGACCAGCTGGTCGGTCGTCTCGACGTGTTCGAAGGCGTCCTCGAGTTCGCGCTGCCACGCCCCGTCGGGGGAGAAGGCGGTGCCCGGTGCATGCAGCCGCGCGGTGTACAGGCGGATCAGCTCGGCGGCGACATCGCGGACGGCGCCGCGGACCCGTCGCTTGGCCCGCTCCCACTCAGCGCCGCCCATCCGCATGACCGTGGGCTGGTCGGCGCCGGCGTACCGGGTGATCGCATCCACCTGATCGGAGGGGACGAACAGGGCGTCTCCCTTGGCGTACTCCAGGACGACGTAGTCGCGGGCGGCCAGCGTCCCCGACGGGGTGGGGACCTGGCGGGTCTGCATCCCGCGGTAGCGGCCCACGCCGTGCGTGCGGTGCACCACGTAGTCGCCGGGTTCGAGATCCAGGACCGCCTCGCGTGCGGTTGACCGCGTCCCGAGCCGGCGGCTGGACGCCCGACTGCGGCGGACCCCGAACACGTCGTACTCGCCGAGGACCGCCACGCCGACGTCGGCGCTGAAGAAGCCCTCACGCAGGGGGCTGGCCACGACCTCCGCCCGCCCCGGGTCGTGGTCGGCGACCGCGTCGACCAGCCCGACGGCGACGCCCTCTTCGGCCAGGACCTCCGACAGCCGCTGCGCCGGTCCGTGACCGCCAGCGGTCACCACGACGCGGTGCCCGTCGACGGCGAGCTTCCGGAGGCGGTCGGCGACGGCCGCGGTGTCGCCCCGGAACGACTCCCACGGCTCGGCCTCCAGTGGCGTCGTGGCGCCCGGCCCCGCGCCGAACGGGGTGAGCTCCCACGTGGGGCCGGGTGCGCGGTCGACGAACAAGTCGACGTCGACGTACCCGGCGTCGACCGGCCGGTGACCCGCGGCTGTCTCCCAGGCGACCTCCAGCAGCGCCTCCGCCTCGTCGCGGAGCTTGCTCGCGCGCTCGCGAACCAGGATGGGATCGACGATCGCGACACCGCCGTCCGGGGCGAACTCCGGGAGCAGCTTCGGCCGCGGGTGCAGCAGCGTCACCAGCGACTCCACCCCCTCGAACATCAGCCCGTCGGCGAGCTGGTGCAGGCGATCGGCGATGCTGGGCAAGGCGGTCGCCAGCTGACGGGCGCGTTGTCGGATCTCGGCGTCGACGACCAGCTCACGGGCGGGGTCGATGCGGACGGTGGCGGCCGGTCCCGTCGAGCGCTGATCGCCGACCGCGAACGTACGCAGCGACTCGACGTCGTCGCCCCAGAACTCGATCCGGACGGCCTGCGTCCCGGCCGTGGGGAACACGTCGACGATCCCGCCCCGAACGGCGAACTCCCCCCGCGTCTGGACCTGCTCGACGCGGTCGTAGCCGAGCTCGACCAGCATCTCGATCAACGCATCGAAACCGCGGTAGTGCGCATCGATGGTCAGCGGCGCACGCTCGCCGAGCTTGGGGTCCATCGGTTGCAGTGCCGCGCGGATCGGCGCCACCACCGCCAGCAGCCGGCCCGGGTGCGCGTCGGCGTCCGGGCGGACCAGCCGATCCACGACGGCCAGTCGCTGCCCGACGGTGGCTGGTTGGGGACTCAGCCGCTCGTGGGGCAGCGTCTCCCAGGGCGGGAACACGGCGACGCGGTCGGAGCCGAGGAACGCCGACAGCGCGTCGGTGAGCGTCTCGGCGTCCGAGACGCGGGCTGTGACCACCACGAGGGGGGCGGAGCGTTCGGCCAGGAGCGCCAACAGGTACGGGCGGACCGCCGGACCAGCCACCACGGTGCCCTCACCGAGGACGTCGGCGAGCTGCTGGCGCCCGGGGACCAGCAGGCCCGCGAGCGGACCGCCGGAGACGAGCGTGGGAGGGTGCACGTGCCCATGATGCCGTCGGTGGCCGCCACCAACGAACGCCGACGGGGTCGCGGGCATCGGGTGTTACGTTCGTGACGGGCCGAGACGTCGAGGGCGCGGTGCGACGACTACTGCAGATCGCGGGCGTGCTGATCGTGCTCGCCGTCGTCCTGGCGGTGGTCGGGTTCCTGCTACGGGCGCTGCGCTGGCTGCTGGTGATCGCCGCCGTCATCCTGGTGATCGGGGCGTTGATCGGCTACCGCGCGCAGCGCGGCACATCCTGACGACCGGCGACCGACGACGGGTCACGGCGCCCGCCCGTGGAAGCGGTTCTGAGCTGCCTCGAGCCCGTCGTGGACCAGGATCATGACCGCGTCGCAGGCTTCCTCGAGCGCCACGTCGATCGTCTCGCGTTGGTCGCGCGAGAACGGCCGCAGCACGTAGTCGCGCGGATCCATTCGCCCCGGCGGACGCCCGATGCCGATGCGGACGCGGAGGTAGTCGCGGGTCGCCAGCCGCCGGTCGATGTCGGCGATGCCCCTGTGCCCGCCGGATCCGCCGCCCCGTTTCAACCGGATGGCACCGATGTCCAGGTCGAGGTCGTCGTGGACCGCGACGATGCGCTGGGGCGCGACCTTGAACCAACCGGCGGCACGCTGCACCGGCCCGCCGGACTCGTTCATGTACGACAGCGGCCGGGCGACGACCAGCCGCGCGTCACCGTGACGGCCCTGTGCGACCACGCACCCGACACGACGGTTGCGGGACAGTTGAACGCCGAGCCGGCGCGCCAACGTCTGCACCGCCTCCGCC
Organism: Actinomycetota bacterium; assembly: GCA_030776725.1. NCBI lineage: Bacteria > Bacillati > Actinomycetota > Actinomycetota bacterium. The sequence goes on along the minus strand of JALYHG010000155.1, from coordinate 4,496 downwards.
CCGACGTTGTGGCGGGTGCCGCCGTACTCCGCGTCGGGGTTGCCCAGGCCGACCACCAGCCAGCGGTCGGGGCTCATCCCAGGCCGCTCGACGTCCGCGGTCTCCGATCAGCCCTCTCGGCCGCCTGCCGCCGTCTGCTCCGGCTCGGGTCGCTCGCTCCCGATCGGGGCTTCCTCCTGGCCCTCAGCCAGCGGCGCCTCCTCCGGCTCGAGCGCGGCGGCGGTCTCCGGCTCCTCCTCCTCGGGGGCTTCGATGACGGTCGGGGCGGTGACGGTCACGACCGTGCGGTCTTCTTCGATGTCGAACTCGGCGGCTTCCGGCAGCTCGATGTCCTCCACGCGCAGTACGTCACCGATCACCAGGTCGGCGACCGACAGCGTGAAGGAATCGGGGATGTCCAGTGGCCGCACCCGGAGAGGAACGGTGTGCAGCACGTGGTTGACCACACCCGGTGAGGCGACGTCCTCGAGGCCCTCGAGGTGGATCGGGACCTCGACGCGGATCAGCTGCTGGCGGTGCAAGGCGACGAAGTCGACGTGCAGCACATCTCCGCGGACGGGGTGGCGCTGGACCTCCCGCGCGATGGTCAGGTGCTCGTCGCCGTCGACCTGCAGGCGGATGAGCGCGTTGAGACCAGCGGAGGTGTGCAGCGCGTGGTACAGCTCGCGGGCGTCCACGTGCAGCTTGGTGGGCTCGACGCCACGGCCGTACACAACGGCAGGGACGCGACCGTTGGCCCGGAGTCGTCGCGCCACGGAACGCCCGCTGGCGGTGCGGGTGTCGGCAACCAGCTTCACCTGTTCGGCCATGGTGCTACAACTCCTTCGCCACGATCGTTCGGCGTGGTCGGTCGGACCGGAGGCGGGGGCGGTTCCGACGTGGCCGACGCTACTTGGAGTGAAGAGGCGGCCTTGGACCCAGGCTACCGACGGCGTCGTCGGCGCGGCAACGTCACACGTTCTCGCCGCGGAAGATCTCCGAGACCGATTGGTCCTCGAACACCGCCTTCAACGCCGAGGCGACGATCGGCGCGATCGATAGGACGACCATCTTGTCGAGCCGGCGCTCCGGCGGGATCGGGAGGGTGTTGGTCACCACCAACGTCTCGATCTCCGACGTGTGCAGTCGCTCGGTGGCCGGCCCGGACAGGACTGGGTGGGTGGCGCACGCGATCACCCGCGCCGCGCCGTAGTCCTTGAGGACCCGCGCGGCCTCGGTGATCGTCCCGGCGGTGTCGATCATGTCGTCGACCACCACCGCCACACGGTCGCGGACGTCGCCGACGACCTCGAGGACCTCGGCGATGTTGTGCGCGGTGCGTCGCTTGTGCAGGATCGCGATCGGGGCGTCGAGGTGGCTGGCGAACTTCTCGGCGAGCCGGACGCGCCCCGCGTCCGGGGAGACCACCACCGGCTCGCCGCCGTCGAGTTGGTCGCTGAGCCACCCGGTCAGGAGCGGCAGCGCGGTCAGGTGATCGAACGGGTCGTCGAAGAACCCCTGGATCTGGCCGGTGTGCAGGTCGATCGACATGATGCGGTCCGCACCCGCCGAGATGAACAGGTCGGCCATCAGACGTGCCGAGATCGGCTCGCGTGACAAGGTCTTCTTGTCCGCTCGCGAGTAGCCGTAGAAGGGGATCACCGCACAGATGCGCTTGGCTGACGCGCGCCGCAACGCATCCACCATGATCAGCTGCTCCACGATGTGATCGTTGATCGACATGCCGTCGCGTGCTGCGCCGGTGTGCGACTGGATCACGAAGGCGTCGGCACCCCGAACCGACTCCATGTACCGGCAGTACAGCTCGCCGTTGGCGAAGCGGGACAGCTTCGCCTCGCCGAGCCGCATGCCGAGGTGGTCGGCGACCTCACGGGCGAACTCCGGGTACGACGACCCGGAGAAGATCATCATGCGCTTCTTGGTGACGACTTCCACCGTTCCCTCCGCCTTGGCGGAACGTGCACCCCCGCGTCACCCAGCGTACAAGCGTGCGCTCACCGTCGTGCGCGATCGCGACATGGCGCCTACGGCTCGCGGCCCTCCTCGCGTTCCCGCCGGCGTGCGGCCCAGCCCTCGATGTTGCGTTGCCGCGCCCGCGCGACCCCCAGGGCGTCGGGAGGGACGTCGTTGGTGATGGTCGACCCGGCGCCGGTGACCGCCCCGTCGCCGATCTGCACCGGCGCGATCAGCATCGAATCCGATCCGATGAACGCCCGGTCGCCGATCAGCGTCTCGTACTTGCCGTACCCGTCGTAGTTGACCGTGACCGTCCCCGCGCCGACGTTGACGTCGTCGCCGATGGTGGCGTCACCGACGTAGGACAGGTGCGGCACCTTCGAGCCCTCGCCCACGGCGGAGTTCTTGATCTCGACGAACGTCCCCGCTTTCGCGCCGCGCTCCAGGCGCGTGCCGGGGCGGAGGTACGCGTAGGGACCGACCGACACATCGGGACCGATCGTCGCCGCCACGACGGTGGACTGCTCCACGCGCGCGCCATCGGCGACGTCCGCGTCGACCAGCCTGGTGAACGGTCCCACCGTTGCGCCGTCGCCGACCCGAGTCCCGCCCTGCAGGATGCTCCCGGGCAGCAAGACGGTGTCGCGCCCCACCGTGACGCCGACGTCGACGTAGGTGGTGACCGGGTCCACGACCGTCACGCCCGAGCGCATCAGTTCCTCGAGGCAACGGCGACGCAGGACGGCGGCGGCGGCCGCCAGCTCCACCCGGTCGTTGACACCGCGGACCTCGTCGATGTCGGCCTTGACCGTCCGGACGGTGTGGCCACGTTCCGCCAGGATCCCGACCACGTCGGTCAGGTACTGCTCGCCCTGGACGTTGTCAGCGTCCAGGGCGCCCAGCACATCGGCGAGCGTCTGACGGTCGAAGCGGTACATCCCGGCGTTGACGCGGCGCAGCTCGCGTTGCTCGTCGGTCGCGTCGGTCTCCTCGACGATGCCCACGACGCGACCCGCGTCGTCGTGCAACAGCCGTCCGTACCCGGTGGGGTCGTCGAGCCACACCGACAGCAGCACCGCATCGGTGTCGAGGTCGGCGTCGGCGAGCCGCTCGAGCGTCGAGGGGCGCACCAGCGGGGTGTCGCCGGGCAGCACCAGCACTCGGCGGATCGACGCGTCCAGGGCCGGGAGGGCCTGGCGCGCGGCGTGGCCGGTCCCCCGTTGCTGGTCCTGTGTGACGGTCACCAGACGGGGGAGGTCGGCCGCCTCGGCCTCCTTCGTGACCGCGTCGGCTTGGTGGCCGACCACCACGACGACCTGTCCCAGAGCCAGCGGACGGAGAGCTTCCAGCACGTGGCGCAGCATCGTGCGACCCGTCACCGGGTGCATCACCTTCGCCCGATCGGAGCGGAAGCGGGTGCCGAGGCCGGCGGCGAGGACGACTACGGCGAGATCATCGCGGGTGGGAGAGGTCATGGCGCCTCCATGCGGCGCATCACAGCTGGGAGGCGGGGACTCGAATCCCACGAAAGAGCGTTGCGGCCGAACCCCGCTGGTCGCGGATAGTGGTGCTGCTGACCTGCGGAAGCAAGGTCGTGCTGTCCCCGGCGTTCCTTCCTGTCGCGGACCATACCCGGCCGGTCGGTGTCACGGCGATGTCAGGAGCGGTCGGGGCGGGCAGCTGTCGTGACCGGTTGCAACCCGAACACCTCACACCGACCGAGATCGCGACAACGGTCGTCGGCTCTCGGTGGGCTGGTCCCACTGCGCGCAGCAGGCCGGGGCTTCCATGCGGTCGACGCCGCTCCGACCCTGGTGGCGCCGACGCTCACAGCGCGACAGGCGACGGACCGGAGGTGGTCGATCACGTGGACGCACCGATGGAACGCTTCAGAACGCTCTCATGCGCACCCTCCCCCAGTCCCGATACCTGCGAAGGGTCTGGAGGCCCGGTGAGCGAGACGAGACGGGCGCAGCTCTCCACCGTGCGGGGCTGGGAGGAGGAGCCCGAGCCTGGCGGGCATGAGAACCGCGGTGAGGTGACGCATGTGCTCACTTGGGGCAACCGACGTGCGGCTGTCGACGTCGCTCATCCGTCGGCCGTCCACCTCGCCGTGCGTGGGGGCGGTCACAGCGTCCCGGGGTTCGCCACCGTGATGACTCGGCCGGGACCTTCGTTGAGCGAGTTCCTGCGGGTGGTCGACGAGCTGACCGCGCGGGACGTGCTGCGGCTGTGGGAGCTCGATCACCGCTCGCACGACCGCACGGAGCTGTTCGGCGTCCCGGAGGGCCTCCAGGAGAGCTACCGGACAGCAGCTGGGCTCGATGACAGCTTCGACCCGTTCGGTCTGAGCCTGACGTTGGGTGCCGCGGCCGACGTCGAGGCCGAGCCGTCCTGGGAGGTCGACTTCGACTTCGAGCGGGGACGTTTTGAGCTGCTGGCCTGGGGCCGCGTTCATCTTCGTCGAACACGAGTGCGTCTGCGCTGATGGACAGGGCACGTGCGAGTCCGCCAACGACGGTCGTGATCGAGGACGGAAT
>JALYHG010000154.1 GCA_030776725.1 Actinomycetota bacterium | reverse complement strand
CTCGATGACGACGGCGAGCTGGACGGGTACGTCGCGTACCGCCACGAGGAGCCCCCGCCCGACGCCGACGAGTTCTACCGGCTGCGGGTCATCGAGCTGGTCGCGGGTGGTGGCGCCGCCACGGCGGCGCTGTGGCGGCTGCTGGCCGCCAACCGGGGAGTGAGCGCCACCGTCAGCTGGTACGGGGGTCTGCACGAGCCGCTGTCGTTCGTCGTCGACGAGCAGGACGCCCGCATCGAAGACGACTGGCACTGGATGACACGGCTGGTCGACGTGGCCGGTGCGGTGGCTGCCCGCGGCTACCCCACCGACGCCCACGTCACCGTCCAGTTGGCGCTGGTCGACGAGGTCGCCCCGTGGAACGGCGGTCGGTGGGTGCTCGAGGTCCGTGACGGGAAGGGGCTGCTGACGCCGGGCGGCGCCGGGACGGTGCGCACGACGGTCGGTGCGCTGGCACCGCTGTACAGCGGGCTTGCGTCGCCGTGGGGGCTGGCCCGGGTGGGTCTGCTCGAGGGGGCGACCGGCGACGACCTGCGCGCCCTGGGGCGGGCGTTCGCCGGTCCCTCGCCGTGGATGCTCGACTTCTTCTAGGCCGGAAGCAGGCCGGACGCGCTCGATCCGGCGGACGCACGAGGAGGACCGTTGGCGGCGTTGGTGAACGAGGTCACCGACCTCCTACAGCACCTGATCCGGAACGCCTGCGTCAACGACGGGACGGTCGGGTCGGGCCAGGAGGTCCGCAACGTCGACCTGCTCCGCGGCTACCTGGAAGGCACCGGTGTCGACCTGGAGGTCCACGAGCCCAAGCCCGGACGCCAGAGCCTGATCGCCCGCATCGACGGCCGCGACCCCGAGGCGCCGTCGCTGATGCTGATGGGCCACACCGACGTGGTCCCGGCCACCCCCGACAACTGGCGGCGCGACCCGTTCGGCGGTGAGCTGGTCGACGGCGTGGTGTGGGGACGGGGCGCCATCGACATGCTCAACCTCACCGCCTCGATGGCGGTCGCGGTGCGTCGCCTGGCCGACCAGGGGTTCTCACCGCGCGGAGCGCTGGTGTACCTGGCCGTCGCGGACGAGGAGGCAGGCGGCACCTGGGGCGCGAGATGGCTCGTCGAGGAGCATCCCGACGTGGTCAGCACGGATTACGTGGTGACCGAGCTGGGCGGGGCCCGGATGGGACTGACCGACGCGACCGGTCCGAAACTCCCCGTCGCGGTCGCCGAGAAGGGCGCCTTCTGGGCGGGCATGCGCGTCGCCGGGGTCCCCGGGCACGGGTCGATGCCGCTCCGCACCGACAACGCACTGGCCACCGGGGCGGAGGTCGTCCGTCGTTTGGCGGCCTACCGACCGCCAGCGCAGATCGGCGAGATCTGGGAGCGGTTCGTGACCGGGCTCGAGCTGCCTGCAGACCTCAGCCGGGAGCTCGTCGACGCACGTGGGCTGGAGGCGTACATCGACGGCCTCGACGACGTCGCGGTGGCCCGCTTCGTGCACGCCTGTACCCACACCACGATCGCCCCGACCGTGATGCACGCCGGGGTCAAGGTCAACGTGATCCCCGACCGGGCGGAGCTGGAGGTCGACGTCCGTGCCCTGCCCGGACTCGGCCGAGACGATGTGCTGCGACTGATCTCCGACGCCCTCGGCGACCTCGCCGACCGAGTTGACGTCGAGCTGCGCCACGCCGATCCGGCCAGCGCATCCGCCCTCGACACTCCGCTGTGGGACAGCCTGCAGCGCCACGCGGAGCGGCTCATCCCCGGGGCGCGGAACGTGCCCTACATCCTCCCCGGCGCCACCGACGCGCGTTTCCTTCGCCGGCTGGGTGCGACCTGCTACGGCTACGGCGCGTACAGCGACGCGATCCCGTTCGGGGAGTACCTGCAGATGTTCCACGGCGACGACGAACGCATCGATCAGGAGTCGCTGCGTCTGTCGACCGAGCTGTGGCTGGCGGTGGCCCGCGACCTGTTGGCCTGAAGGAGACGACCGTGGACAACCGGACGCTTCACACCTGCCTGGGGATCACGCGAGTCGCCATCGGCGCCGGGCTCCTGCTGGCCCCGCGACTGGCCGCAGGTCCGTGGATCGGGGCGGACGCGGCCCGTCCGGGGACCAAGACCATGACGCGTGCGGCAGGAGCGCGCGACCTGGCGATCGGCGTCGGCACCTTGCTGGCGCGCCGCCACGGCCGAAGTGCCCGAGGGTGGCTGGAGGCCGCCGCGCTGGTGGACGCGGCCGACGCTGCGGCGACCCTCCTGGCATGGAGGGAGCTGCCTCGGGCCGGCCGGTGGGCCGCGCTGGTCATGGCGGGCACCGCCACCGTCCTCGACATTCGGGCGGCCGGGGCCGTCCCGACGGGTCGCAACGATGGCAGGATGACGACATGACCGACCCGGCAGACAACGAGGACACCGCCGAGCGATCCGCTGGCGCCTCCCAGGCGGCGCAACGCCCGTCCGCCGGCGAGGACCCCCTCGCCACGCTCCTCGAGCAGGGTCGCGGGGTCCTCGCGCCGGAGGCCACCGCCGACGGGACGCCACCCACCCAGCACCTGGTCCGTGAGGAACCCTGGCCGGGGCGCTTCGGTGCCCGACAGCTGGTGCTGATCAACCTCTTCTTCACGGCGGCGTACGTCGGCTGGTGGTCGGTGTCCGGGCACATCGGCCAGCCGGTGCTGTTCTGGCTCCTGGCCGCCGCCGAGACGTTCACGATCACCCACCTCGTGGGGCTGTGGCAGTCCATCTGGATGGGTGGCGTCGAGCTGCCGCCCCCGGGGAGAACCAGCTTCTCGATCGACGTGCTCATCCCCACCTACGGTGAGTCGCTCGAGCTCCTGCGTCGCACCATCACCGCGGCGATCGCGATGGATGGAACCCACCGCACCTACGTGCTCGACGACGCCGTCCGCGACGAGGTCCGCGAGCTCGCCCACGAGCTCGGCGTGGACTACATCCCGCGCGAGTCGTCGCAGGGCGCCAAGGCCGGCAACCTCAACCACGCCCTGGCACGCACCGACGGCGATCTGATCCTGGTGCTCGACGCTGACCACGTCGCCCGCCGCGACCTGCTCACGCACCTAGTCGGGTACTTCGAGGACCCCGACGTCGCCATCGCAGACCCCGCAGTTCTACGGCAACGCGTACGGCAACCGCGTGGCGCTCGGGGCGTGGTACCAGCAGGCGGTGTTCTACGGCCCGATCAAGCGCGGCAAGCACGGCCTGGGCGCGGCGTTCCTGTGCGGCACGAACGCGGTCGTCCGCCGCTCCGCGCTGGAGCAGGTCGGCGGGTTCGACCAGACGACGGTCACCGAGGACGTCGCCACGAGCCTCGAGCTGCACCGCCGCGGGTGGAAGACGGTGTACTTCCCGTACGTGCTCGCCGAGGGACAGGGTCCCCACAACCTGCGCGCGTACTTCGAGCGGCAGCTGCGGTGGGCGCACGGGTCGATCTCGACGTTCCTGCACGGCGGTCCGTTCAAGAGCGGTCTGCGGCCCTTCCAGCGTCTGCAGTACCTGTTCAGCACCACGTACTACTTCCACGGTTTCGTGACGCTGATCTACCTCACGCTGCCGTGGTTCGCTCTGTTCTGGCGGCTGGGGCCGTTCGCGAGCGGCGCGACCACGTTCTTCGTCTTCTACATCCCGCACGTCGTCGTGACGCTGATCAACCTGCGCCGTGAACTGCAGGGCGAGTTCGGACTCCGCCACATGCAGTTCACGGTGGGATCGTTCCCGGTGTACATCAAGGCGGCGCTGGCCGTGGTGGCGGGGCGCGAGACGAGGTTCGAGGCGACCGGGGCGAGCGACGAAGCCGGCCGTCCGCCGCTGATCGCGTGGTTCACGGTGGCGGCGTTCGCGATCACGCTCGTGGCGCTGGTGGCGGCCCCGTTCGTGGCACCACTGGATGCGTGGAGTGGGGTGGCGATGTTCTGGGCGGCGGTGAACCTGATCCTGCTGTGGGCGATCGCCCGTGCGACTGTGGTGGAGACCCTCTTCGGTCCCCGACCAGCGGTGGAGCCGGCGGCGGGGGATCTCGCCGGCGCAACGGCTGAGCCGGCCGCGGCCACCTACATCCTGGGCCGCTTCGACAAGCCGCCGCTCCCCGAGAGCGTGCTGACCGAGTACGAAGCGGCCGAGAAGGCTCTAGCCCGCGCCGGGGAGTGAGCGGCCTCTCGTTGGGCGGGTTCGGCGGTCGACGGAGGACGTTGTCACGGGGTGGGATCCGTGGTCGGGGTCCCCGTCTGGGCCGACGTGGTGCTCGTCGTCTGCGTGGCCTGCGCCTCCGCCGTCTCGGTTGGGATGGGACTCGTGGTGACCGTCGGCGACGGGCTCGCCGTCTGGGTGGCGGTCGGGGTGGGGCTCATCGTCGCGGTGGCGGTCGGGCTCGGGCTCGTCGTCGCGGCGTCCGTGGGGGTGGGCGTGGGACTCGCGGTGTCGGTGGCCGCCGGTTGGGGTGCCTGATCGGTGTCGCGGGTGGACACCTCGGGTGGTGGTCGGCCCGGCGGTTCGCGGAAGACACGCTCGGGGACGCCGACCGCTTCGCCGCCCCGCTCGATCGTGATATGCAGCCAGCCGGACAGCTCGAGCCACCGCCCGCCGAGGAAGCCACCCAGAGCCACGACGGTGATCAGCGGGTAGACGAAGAGCCGGTGCACACCGACACCGTAAGCGCGTTAGAGCAGCCGTGCCCGGGCGGCCGTCCACCGGCGGCTCCACCCACCGCTGACCGATCGACGGCGCCGTCCCGTGGGGACGCCGGGCCGACCTCAGCCGCCGTCAGGTGCCCCCGCGAGCGACTCGACGTCGAACTCGACCTGCGCGAGTCGCTCGTGCTCGTCGGGGACCGGGATCGGGTAGCGGCCATCGAAGCAGGCGCGGCACAGCTGCTCGGCGCTGTCGGGGACCGCGCCCACGAGCCCGTCCAGGGTGAGGTGATGCAGCGAATCGGCGCCGACGAACGCGGCGACCTCCTCGACCGTCATGCCGGCGGCGATCAGCTGGGCCCGGTCGGCCATGTCGATACCGTAGTAGCACGGGTGGGTGATCGGCGGAGACGTGATCCGCAGGTGCACCTCGGCCGCGCCGGCTTCGCGGAGCATCCGGACCAGCTCTCGTGACGTGTTGCCCCGCACGATGGAGTCGTCGACGACCACCAGCCGCTGACCCTCGATCACCGAACGCAGCGGGTTGAGCTTCAGTCGGATGCCCAGCTGCCGCAGCGACTGCGACGGCTCGATGAACGTGCGCCCCACGTACCGGTTCTTGACGAGTCCCTCGGCGTAGGGCAGCCCGGACGCCTCGGCGTACCCGGCCGCGGCTGCGGTGCCCGAGTCGGGCACCGGGATGACCAGGTCAGCAGTGGCGGGAGCCTCCCGCGCGAGGACGCGACCCATCTGGCGTCGCGCCGCGTACACGCTGGTGCCGCTCCTGCGATGGTCGGGGCGGGCCAGGTACACCCACTCGAACAGGCAGAACCTGACTGTGGGCTCGGCGAAACGACGCGACCGCACGCCGTGCGCGTCGATGATCACGACCTCTCCCGGCTCGACCTCGCGGAGTTCGTGGGCACCGACGATGTCGAGTGCAGCACTTTCGGACGCGACGACGTAGCCGGTGGGAAGACGGCCGAGCAGCAGGGGGCGGACGCCCCACGGGTCGCGGACCGCGAACAGGGTCTGCTCGTCCATGACGACCAGCGAGAACGCCCCCGACAGCTTCTGCATGGCCGACACGATGGCTTCCTCGAGCGACACGTCCTGGTCCGCGGCCAGCAGTGACGCCATCAAACTGCTGTCGTTGGCCGGTGCGGCGCCAGGCCCCAGCATCCGGGCGACGTCGGCGGTGTTGCACAGGTTGCCGTTGTGGCACAGCGCCAGCTGTCCCCCGGCGGGGGTCTCGCGGAACTGCGGCTGGGCGTTCGGCCACGACGACGACCCGGTCGTGGAGTAACGCACGTGGCCGACCGCGAGGTGACCTTCCAGCGCCGCTAGCTGCGACTCGTTGAACACCTGGCTGACCAGGCCCATGTCCTTGGTGACCGTGATGTGGGCCCCGTCGGAGACGGCCATGCCGGCCGATTCCTGGCCGCGGTGCTGCAGGGCGAACAGCCCGTAGTAGGTCAGCTTCGCGACGTCCTCGCCGGGGGCGTACACCCCGAAGACGCCGCACTCGTCACGTGGGCCGTCCCCTAGCCGTGCGAGGTCGTCCGCGCCGTCGCGGAGCGGCGTGGTCAGCGGGAGTCTGCGGCCGGGCAGCGGGAACGCCACACGGGCTCCTTGGGAAGGGAAGTGGCGCGAGTGTACGGCGTCGCTGCTCCCGCGGCCGGTCCCGCCGAGCGACACGCCCGCACGTGGCCGCCCCGTACCGTACACTTGTAGCGCACGTTCCACTTCTGTCGGGAGGGTCGCTGTGAGCAAGCAGCCGAAGGTCACCGAGCAGGAAGCCCGCGAGGTCGCCGAGGCGGCGCGCGAGGTCGCCTGGGACAAGCCCAGCTTCGGGAAGCAGCTGTTCCTCGGCAACTTCGACCTCGAGCTGATCCACCCTCACCCGCGGCCCCGCCCCGCGACCGTCGAGAAGGGTGAGCGGTTCCTGCGCGAGCTCGAGGCCTTCCTGCGCGAGAACGTCGATCCGCTACAGATCGAACGCGCGGAACGGATCCCCGACGATCTGATCCGCGGCCTGATCGAGCTGGGCGCGCTGGGCATGAAGATCGACGAGGAGTACGGCGGCCTGGGACTGTCGCAGGTGTACTACAACCGGGCGCTGGCGCTGGCCGGCTCCGCTCACCCGTCGCTGGCCACGTTGCTGTCCGCCCACCAGTCGATCGGCGTGCCGCAGCCGCTGAAGCTTTTCGGCACCGACGAGCAGAAGCGCAAGTGGCTGCCACGGTGCACCCGCGAGGTCAGCGCGTTCCTTCTCACCGAACCGGACGTCGGCAGCGACCCGGCGCGGATGGCGGCGACCGCCGTCCCGACCGACGACGGCGACGCGTACGTCATCAACGGCCTGAAGCTGTGGACCACGAACGGTGTGATCGCCGACCTGCTGGTCGTGATGGCCGTGGTCCCGCCGAGCGACGGTCACCGGGGGGGCATCAGCGCGTTCGTCGTGGAGATGGACACGCCCGGGATCACGGTCGTCAACCGCAACCGGTTCATGGGCCTGCGCGGGATCGAGAACGGCGTGACCCGCTTCGACAACGTGCGGGTCCCCAAGGAGAACCTGATCGCCAAGGAGGGCATGGGCCTCAAGATCGCGCTCACCACCCTCAACACCGGTCGGCTGTCGCTCCCCGCGATCTGCGCCGCCGCCTCGAAGTGGTCGCTGAAGATCGCACGGGAGTGGGCCAGCGAGCGCGTGCAGTGGGGACGCCCCATCGGTCAGCACGAAGCCATCGCCGAGCACATCTCGTTCATCGCCGCGACGGCCTTCGGGCTCGAGGCGGTCGTGGAGCTAGCCAGCACCATGGCTGACGAGGGCGCCAAGGACATCCGCATCGAAGCCGCCATCGCCAAGCTGTTCGGCTCGGAGATGGCGTGGATCGCCGTCGACCGGCTGGTGCAGGTCCGCGGCGGGCGCGGGTACGAGACCGCCGATTCGCTGGCGGCACGCGGCGAGAAGCCCATCCCCGCCGAGCAGGTCCTACGCGACATGCGCATCAACCGCATCTTCGAAGGATCGTCGGAGATCATGCGACTGCTGATCGCTCGAGAGGCGGTCGACCAGCACCTGGCGGTCGCAGGCGGGATCATCGACCCGGACAAGGAGCTGAGCGAGAAGGCGCGGGTCGGCCTGGAAGCGGCCGGTTTCTACGCCCGGTGGCTGCCCACCCTGGCGGTCGGCGCCGGGCAGATGCCCAACAGCTACGAGGAGTTCGGGCCACTGGCCGAACACCTGCGCTTCGTCGAACGCAACGCGCGGAAGCTGGCTCGCTCCACGTTCTACGCGATGTCGCGGTGGCAGGGGAAGCTCGAACACAAGCAGATGTTCCTCGGCCGGATCGTGGACATCGGCTGCGAGCTGTTCGCGATCAGCGCCGCGTGCTCCCGGGCGCAGATGATCCTCGAGGACCACGGCGTCGAGCAGGGCCGCGCAGCACAGGAGCTGGCCGACCTGTTCTGCCGAGGCGCTCGGCGGCGGGCGGAGCGACTGTTCCACGAGCTGTGGCACAACGACGACGACGTGGTCTACACCGCCGCGCAGCGGGCCCTCGACGGCCGCTACACGTGGCTGGAGGAAGGGGTGCTCGACCTGTCGGGCGACCGCCCGATGGTCCGCGAACCAGCGCCGACCGCGGTGACCGAGAACATGCACCGCAAGATCAGCGCCGACGTCACGCTGCGTGCGGGGGCGTCAGGGTAAGGAAGGACACCGACCGGACCCCGATTGCCGCCCTGGCTGGCGGGCCACAGGCTGACGTGCCGGTACGGTCGGGGCGACCACGAGAGGGGCGCCCGTGATCGACCAGTCGTTCGCTGTTGACGCCCGTCGGGACGTCCAGCCGTACGGCAAGGTCTTCGACGACGGGCCGCTGGGGATGTGCCTGGTGGGTTCCGACCTGCGGTACGTGGACGCCAACGAGGCGTACTGCCGCATCACCGGGTACACGCGCGACGAACTGCGTCAACGCACGTTCCTGGACATCACCCACCCCGAGGACGTCGACGGCGAGATGCAACTCGCCGCCCGGCTGTTCGAGGGCAGCGTCCGCAGCTACCAGGTCGAGAAGCGCTACCTGCACCGCAGTGGCGGCGTGGTGTGGGCGAACCTGCACGTGTCGACCATCGCCGACGGTGACGGCCAGCGCCTCGCACTCGCCATGATCGAGGACATCTCCCAGCGCAAGCGCGCCCAGGTCGAACTCGAACGGACGAACGCAGAACTGCAACGCGCCTACCAGCGCCTGCAGCGCCGCACCGAGATGGATGGCCGACTCGCCGAGGCCGCGCGGGCGGTGAGCACCGCCCGCGACGTCCGGGCTGCGTTCGCCTCCTTCACCCGCGTGCTGAGCGATGTGGTGTCTTTCGACTGGGCGGCGCTGGTCGTCCCGGACAGCGACCGGCGCCTGCGCGTCGCGCTGGTCACCGGCGACGCCGCCGATGCGGTCCCGGCCGGATCGCTGATCGAAGCCGGGGAGCCGGACCTGCGGGCGGCGCTGGAAGCCGGTCGGGCGTATCACCGCCGCGGCCTGCAGGACGGTGAACGCTCTCCGGTCGACGAGCAGCTTGTGGCGCGCGGCCTGCACGCCTACGTCGCGGCCCCGATCCGCGTGGGAGGTGAGGTGACCGGGGCGGTGATGTTGGCGTGGGCCGATCCGGTTGGTTTCGACCTCGACGACGTCCCCCTGCTCGAGGCGTTCGTCCGGGAGGCCGCCGGGGCGCTGAGCACGCTGCTGCTGTTGGAGCAGGAGCGCACGATCGCCCAGAGCCTGCGGGAGCTGGATCGGCTCAAGAACGACTTCGTCGGGGTGGTGGTGCACGACCTGCGCGGGCCGTTGGCCCTGGTCGCGGGGTACGGGGACCTGCTCCGCGACGATTGGGGAACGCTCGACGAGGCCGCGAAGCTGCACTACCTCGACCGCATCAGGCGGACGGCGAACGACATCAGCGAACGCGTCGGCGAGATCCTGATGGTCGCGCGGATCGACTCCGGGGAGATCCCCTGCGAGCCGTCGCGGTTGGATCTGGCCGCGGTCGTCGACCGAGCCGTGTCGGACGCGTGCACCGAACATCCCGACCGTCGCTGCGTTGTGGACCTGGAGCCAGGGCTCCCGCCGGCGCACGCCGATCGGTCGCACACCCGTCGGATCCTGCGCAACCTGCTGGCCAACGCGCTGAAGTTCTCACCGGCGGCCAGCGAGGTGCGGGTCCGGGCGCAGCGGTCCGGCGACGAGATCGTCGTCTCTGTCCGTGACCGAGGGATGGGGATCGCCCCCCAAGACGCCCACAAGCTGTTCCGCAAGTTCTCGCGTCTGGGCGGTGGGGGCCGCCCCGACGGCACCGGGCTCGGCCTGTACGTGTGCAAGGCGCTGGTCGAGGCTCAACGCGGCCGTATCTGGTTCGACAGCGTCCCCGGCCAGGGCAGCACCTTCAGCTTCACCGTCCCTGTCGCCTAGAGGGTCCCTGCGGACCTGGGTCAGGTCAGCCGGTCGGCCTCGAGCGCGCGCGGCAGCCCGCCCTCGTACGCGGCGCGCGCTCCGTCCAGCGGCAGGTCGACGACGCCGACCACCTCGATGCGGTCTCCGCCGACGGTCCCCGCGCGCCGCAGCCACACCTCGTGGTGGCGGCACACCGCCTCGAAGTCGTTCACCCGCTCCTGCGGCACGCTCACGACGACCCGGGTGGGCGCCTCGGAGAACAGCACCTGCACGGGGTCCACCCCGGGGTCGGGTTCGAAGCGGACCCCGACGTCGCCGGCCAGCGCGGATTCCGTGAGGGTGGCCAGCAGGCCACCGTCGGCGATGTCGTGGGCGCTGGCGATGACACCGTCGCGGGCCACCGCGGCCAGCAGCCGATGCAGCCGGCGTTCGGCGTCGAGGTCGATCGGTTCCAGACGGCCGCCCAGCGGGGCGCCGAGCAGCTTCTGCAGCTGGCTCCCGGCGAGACCCGGGCGGGTCGGCCCCCCGACCTGGTACACGCGGTGGCCGACCGCTTGGAACCCGACCCCGACCGCTCGCGCGACGTCGTCGAGGATCCCGACCACACCGACCACCGGGGTCGGGTGGATCGCCCGCCCGGCGGTCTCGTTGTAGAAGCTGACGTTCCCGCCGGTGATCGGTGTTCCCAGCGCCTCGCAGGCGCCGCCGAGCCCGGCCACCGCCTCGGTGAACTGCCACATCACCTCGGGACGTTCGGGGCTACCGAAGTTCAGGCAGTTGGTGGCGGCCACGGGTCGGGCTCCGGCGCAGGCGACGTTGCGGGTCGCCTCGGCCACCACACGGCGGGTGCCCTCGCGCGGGTCGAGCTCGCACCAGCGGCCGTGCCCGTCGGTCGCCACCGCGACGCCGTGGCGGGTGCCCATCACGCGGAGCACCGCGGCGTCCCCGCCCGGTCCGGCGACCGTCGCCGAGCCCACCAGCTGGTCGTACTGCTGGTGAACCCACCGCTTGCTGGCGACGTTCGGGCTGGCGAGCAGATCCAGGGCCACCGACGACAGGTCGGCGCCGACGTCGAGGGCCTCGGCGTCGACGTCGGCGTAGCGGTCGAGCCAGCCGGGGCGTCGGGCGGGGCGGTCGTACAGTGGAGCTTCGTGCGCCAGCGACCGGGCAGGCGCGTCGGCGACCACCGCACCGTCGCGGACCACCTCGAGCCGGTCGCCGTCGGTGACCTCGCCGATCACCGCCGCCGGGACGTCCCAGCGGTTGCAGACGGCCAGGACCTCGTCGAGGCGGTCGGGCGGGACGAGGGCGAGCATCCGCTCTTGCGACTCGGAGCACAGGATCTCCCACGACTCCATCGAGGGCTCGCGCAGGTGGACCGCGGACAGGTCCACCCGCATCCCCACGTCCGACCTCGACGCCATCTCCGATGTCGAGGAGGTGATCCCCGCAGCACCCATGTCCTGGATCCCGGCGACCAGCTCACGCTCGTACAGCTCCAGGCAGCACTCGATCAGGAGCTTCTCGGCGAACGGATCGCCGACCTGCACGTTGGGGCGCTTGTCGCTGCTGGTGTGGTCGAACCCGGCGGATGCGAGCACGGACGCCCCTCCGATGCCGTCGCGGCCGGTGGCAGACCCGATCAGGACGGCCAGGTCCCCCACACGCTGGGCGCGGGCCAACTGCAGCCGGTCGGCGCGGAGCACGCCGATGCACAGGACGTTCACCAGCGGGTTACCGGCGTAGCTGTCGTCGAACACGGTCTCGCCACCGACGGTGGGCACACCAACACAGTTGCCGTACCCGCCCACGCCCCGGACGACCCCGTCGATCAGGTGGCGTTGGAAGGCGTCTCCGGGGTCGCCGAAACGGAGGGGATCGAGCAGCGCGACGGGGCGCGCCCCCATCGTCAGGACGTCACGGATGATGCCGCCGACCCCGGTGGCGGCGCCTTGGTAGGGCTCCACGAACGACGGATGGTTGTGCGACTCGATCTTGAAGGTCACGGCCAACCCGTGGCCGACGTCGACCACGCCCGCGTTCTCACCGGGTCCCACCAGGACGTGCGGACCGTCGGTCGGCAGGCCCCGGAGATGCAACCGGCTCGACTTGTACGAGCAGTGTTCCGACCACATCACCGAGTACATGCCGAGCTCGGACTTCGACGGGACGCGACCCAGCGTGGCCCCGATCCGTTCGTACTCGTCTGCGGTGAGGCCGAGCTCGTGGGCGAGCCGCCTCGCGTCTGCGTCGCCGAGTTCCTCCCCGACCGGGAAGATCGGGCTCTCGCCCGGCACGCCCCGCGCCGTCTCGACCGTGGGGGGTTCGGGCATCGGATCGCTCCGTCGGGACGTCGGTGCAGGCTACGCGTGGGCGCGTCAGTCGACGGCTGCGTCGCGCAGGTGGGCGAGGACGCTCTCGAAGATGCGTCGCCCGTCGGTGCCGAACGCGAGCGACGGGTCGGTGGCGTGCTCCGGGTGCGGCATCACACCCGCGACGTTGCGGCCGGCGTTGACCACGCCCGCGATGTCGCGAACCGAACCGTTGGGATTGTGCCCTGGGGCGTACCGCATCAGCACCCGACCCTCTGCTTCGAGTCGGTCGAGGGTGGCCGGGTCGGCGTGGTAGCGGCCCTCGCCGTGCTTGACGGGGAGGCGCAGCCGGGTCCCGGCGGGCAGGTCCGCCGTCCAGGCGCAGGTCGCTTCCAGGACCACCTCGACGTCGCGACACACGAACCGCAGCCCCTCGTTCATCAGCAGCGCGCCGGGCAGGAGGTCCGCCTCGCACAGGATCTGGAACCCGTTGCAGATGCCCAGGACGGGGCCGCCCGCCGCGGCGAAGTCCTTGACCGCCGCCATGATCGGTGCCAGGTGCGCGACCGCGCCGGTGCGCAGGTAGTCGCCGTAGGAGAACCCCCCGGGCAGGATCACGGCGTCGACGCCCTGGAGGTCGCGGTCGGCGTGCCACAGCTCGACCGCATCGGCACCCGCCAGCTCGCACGCCGCGCGCGCGTCGCGGTCGTCGAGCGACCCGGGGAAGGTGATCACGCCGATCCGCAACGTCGCTACTCCCGTGGGTAACCGGCCCGTCGGATGCTGTCGAGCGGGTCGAGTTCGGACAGGAGCTCCCGGACGTCCTGGCAGCCACGAGGCGGGTTGTCCCCAAGCGCCAACCGCTCGCACGCCAGGCGTTGCGCCTGGACGGCGGCGAGTTCGTCGCGGGCGGTGACGGGGCGGCCCGGGAAGCCCTGGCCGAGGTGAACCAGCTCGTGGATGATCGCGGGGGCGGCTCGGGCGCCGGGCTCGAACTGGAACTTGGCGTTGATCTCGACGACGGTGGCGCCGTCTTCGACGCGGGCGCTCGACTCCACGCCGGTCAGCTCGAACACCGCGATGCGCAGCATCCCGCTGGACGCTGCCCACCGTTCCAGGCCCGTACGGGCCACTCCCAGGTCGGGTCGCTGCAGCAACTGGCAAACGGCGCTGAGCGCCCGGCGGCTGGTGGCGCGGGCCGACTCGTCACCAACCAGGGTGATCCCCGCGGCGCAGTCGGGGCCAGGCTCGGCAGTGCGGACGTGGTTGAGGGTGGCGCCACCGCGTTCGTGGGTGACGGTGGCGTCCCCCGGCGGGCGGCGGGCGGCCGGCTCGATCTGCGGACGGGAGATCGACAGGAACGCCCAGATGACCACCACCAGGCCGACCGGGACCAAGACCGCCACCGCGATCGCGAACCAGCGGTGTAGCAGCGGGGCGCCGGTGGGATCGCTCGGCAGGCCGTCATCGACTCCCCCCGGTCCGGGACGGATGCGGGAGCGCAGGCTCGTCACACGTCTACTCCAGGACACGCCAGGTGTAGGTCTCGATGACCGGGTTGGTGAGGAAGTCCGCGCAGAGCCGGTCGACGTGAGCAGGCAGTTCGTCGTCGGCGGCGTCCACGTCCAGCTCCAGGTGCTTCCCGACCCGCACCCGGCTGACGCCGCCGTACCCGAGCCCCGGCAGCGCACGCTCCACCGCCCGACCCTGGGGGTCGAGGATCTCGGGCTTGAGCATGACGTCGATCGCGACGCGCGGCATCGGGCCTCCGCTGGCGGCCGCGGCAGCGTACCAGCACGGTGGGTCGCCCCTCACCGACGGCGCAACACGGTGTAACACTGCATAGAGCTTGACGGCGATGCCTTCCGCGACGTAGCGTTGCCTCCATGGAGCGGATCGGGGTCCCCGCGCTCGTCGCAGCGGAGGTCGCAGCGGTCGCGGGCCTGCACCGGCTGGGCCACCTCCCGTGGCTGGCGATCAAGTGGGGTGACCTCCCGATGTGGCTCGACACCGTCCGACCTGAGGACGCGGTGGCCGCGACCGCGCGTGTCGTTGCGCTCGCGTGCGCCTACTGGCTGCTGGCGACCACGCTGGCGTACGTCGCAACAAGGCGGTCGCGCTCGACGGCGGCACGACTGACCCGCCGCCTCACACCGGCCGCCGTCCGTCGCCTGGCCGACCGCGCCGTCGTCTTCAGCCTCGCCGGGGCGCTGAGCGGGGTACCGGCCGCGGCCGGCGCCGCCAACGACCCGCCGCCGCCGCCGTTCGTCGTCCTCGACGACGGTCGGCTGGTGGTCACCCCACCGGGGCCACCGCCACCGTCGGCCGTCCCGCCCGGCCCCGACGTCGCACCCCCGCCCGACGCTCCGCCTGCAGCGACCGACGACGATGCTGCTGCGGCTGACGTCCCGGTTCTCCCGGCGCCGCCGGAGGTCACCTCGGAGGGTCACGAGCAGACCGCGACGCGCAGGAGCACCGTGTACACCGTCCGGTCGGCAGACAACCTGTGGTCGATCTCTGGCCGGACGCTCGCCGCCGCGCGCGGCCGACCGGTGCGGCAGCTGTCCGACCCCGAGGTCGCCCGCTACTGGGTGCGGGTCATCGACGCCAACCGAGCGACGCTGCGGTCGGGCGATCCGGACCTGATCTACCCCGGCGAGCAGGTGGTCCTGCCGTCACCGGACGAGCATCCACGGTGAGCGGGACCGTCGCCGACCCCGCCGGCGTCGCGGGCACCGTCCGCCCCCGCCCGGCGAGCTCCCCGCCGGCGCCCACAGCCCGGCGGCGGGGCCAGGCTGCCATCAACGTCGCCGCGATCCTGGCG
>JALYHG010000153.1 GCA_030776725.1 Actinomycetota bacterium | reverse complement strand
GCCCGGTACCACGGGTTCGGCGGCGACGACGTCCGCGCCCGGCGCCCCGCCGACGACAGCCGGAACCGCCGGTCCGATGCGCACCGCCAGCGTGGCCGCCTGTCTCAGCGCATCGGGCCCGAGACCGTGCATCGCCAAGACGATGCCCCAGGTGGCGCCGTCGTGGCGGAGGCGGACGATCGTGTCGACCGCCTCGTCGAGGCCCAACCCGGCGCGCTGCACCAGCAGGTCGGTGACGACCACCGCGACCAGGACGTCAGCTGGCGGACCGAACCGCCCCTGGACGGTGGTGGTCGCCAGGCGCGGCAACGCGTCCGCGAGCGGCTCCTGCACCTGACTGAAGGAGGTGTAGAACGCTGGCGGCTGTGGTGCGGTGCCGTACCGGGCTGCGAACCCGGCCGCCAGCTGGGCGACCTGCCGGTCGATCGCCAGGACATCGGCCAACAGCCGCCGATCCCACTCATCGACCGGCTCGTAGTGCAGCGGACGCGGGTCCGCGGGGAGCCGTCCGCCCACGACCGTGGCGTCCTGCAGACGGCCCACGGCCACGCAGGGACCGTCGCAGTCGACGCCGGCGGCGTCGGCACGGATCCCCACTGCTCCGTCGTAGACCCCGACGCGCACGGCTCCGCCGGTGTCCACCCGCCACGACCCACGCCCCCTGACGGTGAACGGTGAGAAGGCGACCGCCCGCTCACGTCCAGGGACCTCCGTCAGGACGGATCCGGCCGTGATCTCCAACGGGTCCGCTAGACGGGCGCGGGCTTCGCCCGACAGCGCGATGTTCCCCCCGTCGACCGCGAGGCGCGCCCCGTCCTGCGACCGCACCGTGGCGCCGTCGGGCACGAGCTCCTCGAGGCGGACGTCGACCCAGCGCGCGTCGACGAGACGCTGCAGGTCGCCGGCGGTCAGACGTGCAGCGAAGCCTGCCGGGATCCCCGGCGAGCGCCACGGCGGCGCGACGACCACGCCGACGATCACGGCAACGACGGCGATCCACGCGGGGACGCGTCCGCGTCGAGCCACCGCCGGCTGCGTCGCCTGCGCGCTGGGCGCGCTCATCGGCCTGCCTGCGCGTCGGTCGGGAGCAGCAGATGGACATCGGTGCCGGCGCCGGGGACGGACTCGACGGTGACGGTGGCGCCGAAACGGTCCGCGATGCGGCGCACCAACGACAGACCCAACCCGAGCCCGCCGTAGCGGCGGGTCGCGCTGCTGTCCAGCTGGTGGAAGTCACGCATGATCGCGGTGGCCTCTTGAGGGTCTATGCCGACGCCGGCGTCACGGACGGTCAAACGCACGTGGCCGTCCGCACCTTCCGCGACCAGCCGGACGGGTCCTTCGGAGAACTTCACGGCGTTGTCGACGAGCTCCTCCAGCACGCGGTTGAGCAGCGCGGCGTCGGCGGAGACCGGCGGCAGGTCGCGCGCCAAACGGCGCGTGAACCGCCGGTCGGGATGACGTTCGCGCCAGGACGCCAGGACCTGATCCACGACGGTGTCGAGGTCGGTGGGTTCGATCTGCACCGAGATCCGACCGGCCTCCAGCGCAGCGAAGTCGACCAGCATCCCCACGATCCGTTCGAGACGCGTGACCGACGCCACGATGCTGCCAGCGAAGTCGGCCACACGCTCGTGTGGCAGCTCGCGTTTGCGCAGTACCTCGGCGTAGCCCCGGATCGGGGTCAGCGGCGTGCGCAGCTCGTGGGACATGTTGGCGAGGAACTCGGTCTTCATGCGTTCGACCTCGGCCTCGCCGGTGATGTCGCGCAGGACGTACACCCGACCCAACCGCGTGCCGTCGACCGCCACCATCGGGGCGGCGGTCGCCGCGACCGGGACACGACGGCCGTCCCCGTCGACCTCGCCCCGCGCCGCGCGGATGTGGCGGTCCGCGGGGCCGCCGAGCGCGTCGACCAAGGAGGCGCCGGTGTCGTCGGTGCCCACCAGCACCTCTTCGATGGCGCGACCGACCGCGTCCGCGGCGCTGGTGCCCAGCAACCGCTCGCCGGCGGGATTGAGGGTCTGCACCGCCCCGTCGACATCGACCGCAGCCAGTCCCTCACCGATCGAGGCGGTCAGGACCTCCAGGCGGCCGCGCAGCGCCGACTCGACCGCCGCCGCGGCCCGCAGGTCGTCCTCGCGGGTCGACAAGGCGGCGGTCATCTCGTCGAACGTGACGGCCAGGCGCCCGACCTCGTCGGGCTGGTCGATCCCGGTGCGCACCTGACGGTTGCCGGCGGCGACCTCCTCGGCGACCTGGGTCAGGCGACGGACCGGTCGGGTGGTGCGGTTGGCCGCCCATCCCGCCAGCAGTCCCGCGGCGGCGACACCGGCGAGGGCGGCCAGGAACAGGGTCCGCGCGAAGTCGCGCTCCGCCCGGGCCAGGATCACGGCGTCCTCGGTGAGGACCAGCCACCCCAGCGTGTCCACGCCGGACTCCAGGGGTGCGGAGACGAGCAGGGTCGGCTCTCCACGCAGCTGGACGAGCCCACGCCGCTCGCCGCCGGCGATGGCGTCAGCCACGTCCGCCGTTCCCCGGGTCAGGGTCGAGGCTGCGACCGTGCCGGCGACCACGACCGAGGCGTCTCCGCCCGAGGCCGCAGCGAACTCGGCCAGGAAGACCGGATCGGTGACGCGCCGGCCGGTCACCAGCACACCGACCAGGCGGTCGCGGCGTGGTTCGCCGGCCTCGGTGGGGTAGACGGGGATCGCGGCGACCGCCAGGACGTCGGTGCCCAGGGTGACCACGCCGCTGGCGTCGTTCCCGCCCAGCGCCCGTTGCACCAACGGGTCGCCGGCCAGCAGCAGCTCGTCGCCGCCGGGGAGCCGACCACGGTCGCGCACACCCCAGTCGTAGGACGACAGGACGTCGCCGCCGGGTCGGATCAGGACGACCACGTCGACCAGTGGCAGCGCAGCCACGGTGCGGGCGGTCTGCTCGGCGACCTGCGGATCGCCGGTCGCGACCCGCTCCGCCAGAGCGCCGCTGGAGAACAGCTGCGCGGTCGTCAGCAGCTGCAGGGGCCATTCCTCGAGCACCTGCCGCGCGCGGCCGGTGACGGCCGTCTCGAGCCTGTCGAGCTCATCGGTCCGCAGGTCAGCGGTGAACGCCACGCCCCCGACGCTGGCCAGCCCCAGCACGAGCACCAAGAGCGCCACCAGGAAGGAAGCGACGACGCGGCTGAGCAGGTGCTCCCGGGAGCGCCACAGCAGCCACCCCCCGACCGCCACGGAGCCCGCCAGCCACAGTGCCGCCGCGAGCGTCGCACCGACCTGCGCGGCCAGGTCCGCCACAGCCCACAGCAGGATGCCTGCGGCCAGGGTCAGCACGTCGCGGCGCCGGCCCAACGCGCCTCGCACGACCGCGAC
>JALYHG010000152.1 GCA_030776725.1 Actinomycetota bacterium | reverse complement strand
GCCCACGCCCGGCAGCGGCCTGGGCTACCCGGGACTGCCGCAAGCGGGTGGTGCGCGACCTGGCGCCGGGACCACACCGGAGCGGCCGGCGCGCCGAGCCGATCAGCCGGTACCGTCCGCGACGCCCGGCGGGCCGGCACCACTGGCCGTCGGCGACATCCCGCTGGCTTCCGATCAGCCGGATCTGCCGCCCCGGACCCGCGCAGACGAGCTGTTGGCGACCGGTGACGTCCCGCGGGCGATCGCCCGGTCGGCTGAGGAGGTCGCCCAGAACGTGACCGAGGTGGTGCGTGTGTTCCGCGTGCCGTTGCTACTGCTGATCCTACTTCTGGCCTACGCCATCGCGCAGGGACGTCTCGGGCGCGAGACCCTGCCCGCCGCGACCGACGTTCCGACAGGGGGTGAGGACGACGACGCTGAGTACCTCCTCTGAAGCCGACCTGAGCCTGCTGGCTGGCCGCCTGCGGGTGATGGCCATCGCCCGCATCGCGCTGGTCGGTGCGCTCCTGTTGGCGCTGGCGCCGGTGTTCCGCGGTGCGCCGTCGAACACTGTCAGCATCCTGGCCAGCGTCAGCGTGGGCTACCTGGTGGTCAACGGGCTCTTCCTGCCGGTGTTGCACCGCTGGCCGCGGGCGTCACGGTGGCTGCTCGACCTGTCCTTGCTGGTCGATGCGGTGTGGGCCGGTGCGGTGATGTGGCTGACGGGCGGGACCACCAGCGGCTTCATCTTCCTGATGCATCTGCAGTTGGTCGCGGCCACGGTGCTGTTCTCGTGGCGGAGCGGCGTGAAGCTGGCGATCCTGCACTCGATCGCCGTGTTCGCGATCTTCTACGGACACGCGGTCGGCTTCGCGGCTGAGACGAGCGCGCAGGTCACGCTCGGGTTCTTCAACATCCGGCTCGATCCGACGCTGGGCGACGCCGACCTGGTCGCCACGCAGGTCGTGCGGGTCCACGCCATGGCTGCGGTCGTCACGATCTGGATCATCACCGGCGCGACCGCCTTCTTCAGCCGGGTCAACGAGCGTGCGTTGCGCCGCTCCAACCAGGAGCTCGCACTGCTGCGTGAGCTGAGCGCCGACCTCGAAGCCAGCCTCGACCTCGGCGAGATCTCCGAAGCCATCGCACGGGGAGTGGTCGACGAACTCGGCTACAACCGGTCGATCGTGTGGATGGCCCAGGGCGGGGCGGAACTGGTCCCGGCCGGGGCGGCCGGCTTCGCCCACGAGGACCTCGAGCGGATCGCGGCGTTCCGGCTGGTGGTCGGCCCCGGTCCGGTCGGGCGTGCCGTGGAGACGCGCCGGCCGGTCCTGGTGGCACGTGAGCACGCCCGGCCGGCGCCGCTCGCGGACGCTTTCACGATCGACAGCCCGCTGGTGATCGTTCCGCTGCAGACCGAGGGTCGGATCCTGGCGTTGCTCACGGTGGAGGTCGACGTGCCGTTGGGACGCGTGCCGCGGGTCAGCGGCCGCGACCTTCGCATCCTCAGCACGCTGGCGACGGAGGCATCGTTGGCGCTCGACAACGCGCGGCTGCACGCCGAGCTGCGCGACCTGTCGATCACCGATGCGCTCACCGGCGTGTACAACCACCGGCACTTCCAGCAGCGGCTGCAGGAGGAGCTCGACCGCAGCGCGCGGCTGTCGTCGCCGTCCGCGCCACGGCCGGTGAGCCTGGTCCTGCTCGACGTCGACCACTTCAAGAAGATCAACGACCGGTTCGGTCATCCCGCCGGCGATGACCTGCTGCGGGCTCTGTCGCGTCTGATGCAGCGGGTGCTGCGCTCCTCGGATGTGGTGTGCCGCTACGGCGGTGAGGAGTTCGCCGTCATCCTGGTGGAGACCGACGCCGCCGACGCGCGCCAGGTCGCTGAGCGTCTCCGCGAGGCGGTGGAGCGGTCGAGCTTCGCGGCGTCCGACGGGCGGTTCCTGGGCCTGGTGACCGCGTCGTTCGGGGTCGCGACCTTCGCCGGTGGGGTGCCGTCGCGCAGCGACCTGATCCGGGACACCGACGCCGCGCTGTACACGGCCAAGCGTGACGGACGGAACAAGGTCGTGCACGCCGAGGACCGTGTCGCCGAGCCGGCAGCTGCGACCGCAGCCGACGTCGCAACGCCGGTCGGGCCGCCACGTCCGGACGAGGCAGCGGTGGCGTCGGCAGGTCCGGTCCCCGACCGTGCGATGGAGCCGGCACGGGCGACCGACGGCGGAGGATCCTCGCCCGGACTCTGAGCGCCCGCGTCGGTTGCTAGCGTCCCGGCGGCCGAACACCAGCGCAGGAGGAGACCCGACCGTGCCGATGGACGCCATCCGCGACGCCATCCTCGATGGGGCGACCGGCGACGAGCTCGCCCGCTTGGAGCTGCCCGAGACGATGCGGGCGGCGGTCGTCCGCAAGGACGAGCAGGAGATGTTCGAGGGGTTGGAGCACCACGAGAAGGATCCCCGCAAGTCGTTGCACGTCGACGAGGTACCGATCCCGCCGCTGGGACCCAACGAGGTCCTGATCGCCCCGATGGCGTCGGCGTTGAACTACAACACCGTCTGGACGTCGATCTTCGAGCCCGTGCCCACCTTCGCGTTCCTGGAGCGCTTCGCGCGTGAAGGCGACCTCGGGGCGCGCCACGATCTCGACTACCACATCGTCGGCTCCGACGCGGCGGGGGTCGTGGTGCGCACCGGCCCGGGGGTGACACGGTGGAAGCCCGGCGATCGGGTCGTCGTGCATTGCAACTACGTCGACATGGAGTCACCGCAGGGCCACGAGGACTCGATGCTGGACCCCTCCCAGCGGATCTGGGGCTTCGAGTCGAACTTCGGCGGCATGGCCGAGATCTCCATGGTGAAGGCCAACCAGCTCATCCCGATGCCGACGCACCTGACGTGGGAGGAGGCGGCATCGCTGGGGCTGGTCCTGGCGACCGCGTACCGCATGCTCGTCGGTGAGAACGAAGCCCGCATGAAGCAGGGCGACAAGGTGCTGATCTGGGGGGCCACCGGCGGGCTCGGCGGTTTCGCCACACAGCTGGTCCTCAACGGAGGAGGGATCCCGGTCTGCGTGATCTCGTCCGACGCGAAGGCGAAGCTGCTCGAGGAGGTCGGCGTCGAGGCGATCATCGACCGCAAAGCCGAGGGCTACGAGTTCTGGACCGACGACGGCGAGCAGGACTACCGCGAGTTCCGCCGCTTCGGGAAGAAGATCCGTGAGCTGATCGGCGGTGACGTCGACATCGTCTTCGAACACGTCGGGCGGGCGACCTTCGGGGCGTCGGTGTTCGTCGTGAAGAAGGGCGGTGTGGTGGTGACGTGCGCGTCGACCACCGGCTACCGGCACGAGTACGACAACCGCTACCTGTGGATGAACCTCAAGCGCATCCTCGGGAGCCACTTCGCGAACTACAACGAGGCCTGGGCGGCGACCGAGTTGGTGGACCGCGGCATGATCCACCCGATCCTGTCCAAGACCTTCCCCCTGGACGAGGCCGGCCAGGGCGCCTACGAGATGCACCACAACCTGCACGCGGGGAAGATCGGGATCCTGGTCAACGCCCCACAGGCGGGCCTCGGCGTGCACGATCCCGCCAAGCGCGCCCGCCACCAGGATCGCATCGACCTGTTCAAGCGCTTCGAGTGACCGCCACCAGGCGGCCGGATCACACCGGTCGTAGCCCCGTGGGGTACAGGACGAGAGCGGCGAAGAGGGGCACCACGGCCCACGCGTAGCGGCGGGTCTCGACCAGAACCGCAGCGACGATCACCGTCCCGGCACCCAGCAGCGCCACCCGTAGGGTGGTGAGGAAGTTCCCCGAGAACAGCTCGATCCCGATGATCAGCGCCACGATCGCCGGAGCCAGCACGGTGGCGCGGGTGGTGCGCGCCTCGGGTTGCACCAGCCGGTCCGCGATCAGCACCACCGCCATCAGTGCCCCGACGTCGAGCAGCGCCCGGGCGACCGAGACCCGGCCGGCGAGCGTCCCCAGCATCCCAACGACGAGCGCGCCGATCGCGGCGCCTACCCCGAACGTGCGCAGCGCCTGCAGTTGACCGATGTCGTTCTGGGCGAAGCCGTCACGGGCCTTGACCGCCAAGAACGTGTACAGCAGGACCGCCCCGGCGAACGCCGCGACGAACCCCAGCAGCGTCAGCGCCGAGGCGATGGCCCCGCCGGGGAGCACCGCGAGGTTGCCGAGCAGCGCCAGCCACTGGTCGTTCACGGGCTGGCCGTCGAGGACGGCGGCGGGCTGGCTCCACTGGTAGACGACCCCCACCAACACGATCGGGACGGCCAGCAGCAGGCCAGGGACGACGCCGCCTCGCGGACCATCGAGACCGAACGCCGACGCTCCGTCGCCGCGGTACCGGGCCAGTAGGAGCGGCACCAGACCGTACGCAGCGAACACCAGGGCGACGTTCACGGCCAACCCCAGCAGGCCAGTGGTCAGGAACGGCAGCACCCCGCGGATCAGGAGGAACACCAGGGGAGCGAACAGGGCGGCGGCCGCCGCCAAGATGAAGTCGCTCCGCGCCTCCTCGGGGTTGGTCCACATCTGCGGTCGCTCGTTGCTCGCTGGCCGCCGGCGCACGCTACCAGCGTCGCGCCTGCGCCCCCGCCGACGCAGGTCGCTTCCCGTCAGTCCAGGTGGCATCCCGGCGGCAGGCCGCTGCAGCCGTACGGTCGTAGTGACCGACGTGAGGAGACCCACATGAGCGACAAGATCGAAGAACTGAAGGGCCGCGCCAAGGAAGCCGTCGGAGCGGTCACCGGCAAGGAGGATACCAAGGAGGCCGGTGAGGCGCAGCAGGAGAAGGTCGACAAGCGCGAGGAGGCCCGCGAGCAGGCCGCCGAAGCGCGCGAGGCGCAGGCTGAGGCCGAAGCCGCCCGGGCGGAGCAGGCCCGCAAGCAGTAGGCCACGACAACGTCGATGGCGGAGAGCGACCCATCGTGGTCGCTCTCCGCGTTTCGAACGTGAGCCGTCGACCGCTGTCGCCGGTTGTGGACGCCCTCGCGTAGCCTTCGAAGCCTCATGGCTCTGGGCGCGTCGATCGTTGTGATCGGGGACGAGATCCTCGAGGGCTTCGTCCAGGACACCAACTCCTGGTGGTTGGCAGGTCGACTCCGACACCACGGGATCGAGGTGGCACGGATCGTGGCCGTCGGCGACGACGTCGACGAGATCGTCGACGCCCTCGGCCCAGAGCTGCGCCGCGAACGTCCACGCGTGGTGTTCACCACCGGCGGGATCGGTTCCACGCCGGACGACGTCACCTACGAGGCGGTGGCGGCGGCACTCGACGTGCCGCTACAGACGGCTGGCGAGATCGAGCGGCGGGTCGAGGCGGCGGTGCAGTGGACCGCCGCTCATGGCGTCGACGTCGATGACGAGTTGATCGACCACATGATGCGTATGGCCAGGATCCCAGCGGGCGGATCCTTGCTGGGCGGCGACGGCAGCTGGACCCCCGGCGTCCGCATCGACGTCGACGATGGGATCGACGCGGACGGCGGCGCGGTGATCGTGATCCTGCCCGGCGTCCCCACACAGTTGCGCGCGATCGTGACCAAGGTCGTGGAACCGCAGCTTCTCCGCGGCCGCGGACGCGACGAGGTGATCGCCGAGGTCGCGCACGGCTTCCCCGAGTCGTTGCTGAACCGATGCTTCGCTCGCCTCGCCGAGGAGCTGCCGCAGGTCAAGGTGGGTTCGTACCCCGGCGCCCCGATGATCGTGCGACTGCGGGGCGAGGCGGGCGCGGTCGCGACGGCGACGGCAGCGGTCGAGGCTCATCTGCGCGAACTGGAGGACCAACCTGGTGGGGCCCGCCTCCGGACAGCGTGGAACGAGCGGCTCACCGCGACGGAGGAGCGGCCGTGAACGGGCGGCTGCTGTTCGTGCACGCCCACCCCGACGACGAATCGTCGAAGGGAGCGGCAACCGCGGCGCGGTACGTGGACGCCGGCGCCCGCGTGGCGCTGGTGACCTGCACCGGTGGTGAGGCCGGCGAGATCCTCAACCCGACCTGTGAGCCGGTCTCCCCCGCCGAGATGACCGCGACGAGGGCACGGGAACTCGCCGCTGCCTGCGACATCATCGGCTTCTCGGTCCGCTACGACCTGGGCTACGTCGATTCGGGATTCCCCGACGATCTGGCGGGCATCCCCCCCGATGCGTTCGCTCGCCAGCCGGTGGACCGCCCCGCGGCGGACCTCGCGACCATCATCCGCCACGAGCGGCCACACGTGGTCGTCACCTACCCGCAGGACGGTGGTTACCCGCACCCCGACCACATCATGTGCCACGAGGTCACCGTCCGGGCCCTCGAGCTGGCGGAGGACCCCGATGCGGACGTCGCTGGCGTGCCCTGTCGGGTCCCCAAGGTCTACGCCTGCCATGCGTTCCCGCCGGAACGGGTCTTGGCGCTGCACGGCGCGCTCCTCGAGAGGGGCGTCGACAGCCCCTTCGAGGGCTGGATGGAGCGGCTCGCGCAGCGGCGCCGCTGGCCATGCGACGCCAAGGTCCGCGTGGACGCGTGGTTCCAACGGCGTGACGACGCGTTGCGGGCGCATCGCACGCAGATCGACCCCGGCGGCACCTGGTTCGCGTGGCCGCGTGACCTCGAGCGTGGCGTCTACCCGTGGGAGTGCTTCACGCGGTTGCGATCAGACGTCTCGACGCCCGACTGCGAGGACGACCTGTTCGCTGCCCTGGACGTCACCGGCGACAGCGACGACCAGCCGGCTTCCGCCGTGGCCGAGTGACCCGATCGGTGACGACCGTCGGTCGGTCATCCCCGGATGTCCGGGCTGGCAGGCTCGGTGTCGACTCTGGCGGCGGTTGCCGCGCCCGCGCTCCGTGGCCGCGTTGCGAGGTACAACAGGCAGTCCTTACGGGCGGCTTCCTCGGTGCGGGTCATCATCACCGGGGTCGCCTCCCGGGTCAGCACCACGCGCCCGTCTTGCACCTGCACGTGGCTGGCGGTGGCGTCCTCGCCGCCGGGGCCGCACACCAGCAGCGGGTTGGCTGAGCCCGGGGGGACACGGCCCAGCAGGTGGCCAGCCGGCACGGTCCGGAAGTTGTGTGCGTCGGCGTCCTGTTCGACCACGAAGTCGACGTCGTCGCCGAGCTCGCCGCCGAACCGGAACCGCACCTCGGGGCGGACCATGACCTTGCGCAGGTCGTCGAGGAGGTCGTAGTCGCGCTCGACCACGTCGTCGCGGATCGTCGCGGTCCCCAGGTAGCGACGCAGGCCGTCGACGGCGAACGACAGGGACGCTTCCTGGCCGGGCAGCCCGCTCTCGACGGCGATCGCCGGGCAGACGTCGTCGAGGGCCTCCATCAGCGTCCCGACGCCGAGCTCCCAGTGCAGCAGCATCGTCGTGAAGGTCGTGGCGAGGTTGAGCTGGGCCTCGCGGACCTGCGTCACGATCGCGTAGAAGGGGTTGGTGCCGCTGTTGTTATGCACGTCGACCATCGCGGAGATCTTCGCTCGACGGAGCACATCCAGGATCCCGTTGGCGGCCAGGCGTAGTCGCGTGGTTGGTTCGCGCCCCCAGACCCGGTTGAAGTCCTCTTGATCGTCGAGGTAGCGGGCTCTGAAGCCGCCGTCGGCCAGGGCCGCGCGGACGTTGCCGATCACGACGAACAGGTCGAACGGGTAGCGGCGCCGCTGGCGCAGGATCCGCAGCGCCGCGCGGTACCCGGTGTCCTCGTCGCCGTGGAGGAGACACGCCACGCCTCGCGGGGGGGCGTCCCCAGTTCCGGCGACCCTGATCAGGGTAGGCCGTTGCAGCTCGCCCAGCAGCTCGAGGTCGTCGAGGTCGAGCAGGTGGTCGGGCAGCCCGTCGGAGAGATCGTTGAAGTACGTCTCGGACGCGCGCCTCACGGGCGGCAGGGTACCGGCCAGGTGTGCACCGGTTCGTTGGCGTGCATGTGGTCGATGTAGCAGCGGGTCATCTCCAGCAGAGCAGCATCGCGGTCGAGGCCGTCGTGCTCGGTCAGGTGACGGACGGTGGCGACCTGCCAGGTCGCCCCGATCTGGCGCGTGACACAACGCTGCTCGATGATCCCGAGGAACCGTTCACGGTCCTGGTCGTCGATGTTCCAGCGCCGCAGCCCCTCGTGCGCGAGCGGCAGGAGGTGCTCACCGACGAGTTCGCTGGCCGACACCGTTCCCAAGCCAGGCCAGTACAGCTGGGCGTCGATGCCGTCCCGCGCAGCGGCGAAGAAGTTGTCGGTGGCGACCGCGAACGACATCTGCTGTGAGATGGGCGGCGACGCCTCGGCGAGCGCCCGCGTCGCCCCGTAGTAGAACGCTGCGTTGGCGATGACGTCCGCGACGCTGGGACCGGCCGGCAGCACTCGGTTCTCGACGCGCAGATGTGGTCGGCCGCGGGCGACGGTGTACACGGGTCGGTTCCAGCGGTAGATCGTGCCGTTGTGCAGGGTGAGCTCCCGTAGGTGGGGGACGTCTCCGCGACCGAGTACCTCGAACGGGTCCTCATCGTCGATCAGCGGCAGCAGCGCGGGGAAGTAGCGGACGTTCTCCTCGTACAGGTCCAGGACGTCGTCGATCCAGCGTTCCCCGAACCAAACACGTGGGCGCACGCCCTGCGCCGCGAGTTCTTCGGTACGCGTGTCGATCGACTGCTCGAACAGCGCGATGCGGGTCTCGCGCCATAGCTCCTTGCCCAGGAAGAAAGGGGAGTTGCACCCGACCCCCAGTTGGGCGGCGGACAGCGCCTGGGCCGCGTTCCAGTACCGGGCGAAGTCGTCCGGGTCGACCTGCAGGTGCAGCTGACAGGAGGTCGACGCCGCTTCCATCATGATCGAGTTCGCCATCGTCATGAGGCGTTCGCGACCTTCGATCTCGATGCGGAACGCCTCTCCCCGTGCGGCCAGGATCTGGTCGTTGAGAGCGTGGTACCGCGGGTTGTTCGAGAGGTTCTCACGGGTGACGTGCAAGTCTTTCAGCGTCGGCAGGATCCCGACGATCAGCATCCGGGCGTCCAGCTCTTCTGCTCGGCGCAGCGCGTGGTTGAGGCTGGCTCGCAGCTCGTCTTCGAGTTCGCGGAAGACCGTCCCCACGATCTTGTGCGGAGCGAGGTTGAACTCGATGTTGAACTGACCCAGCTCCGTCTGGAAGTCGCCGGCCTCGATGCGCGCCAGCACCTCGTCGTTGACCATCATCGGCGTGCCGGAGCGGTCCACCAGGTAGATCTCGAGCTCCAGGCCGATCCTGCTCCGGCCGACCTCGAAGCGGTCCTCCTGCTCGAGCAGGACCCGCAGCGTGTCCAGGCAGCGCTTCAGCTTCTCCCGGTACCTCTGGCGGTCTTCGGGGGTGAACTGCGTCGTGGTGATGTCTTGCCCCACGGGGCGTTCCTCGCCATGACTGGTGTAGCGATCATCGCAGCTGCGACGAACTTCCGCGGCGTCGTTTCGGGCAGGGAGGCTTGCGTCGACACGGGCCCCGACGCCTGACCGCGTGCGTCCACCGCGGCGGCCCTACCCTCGTCAGCGCCGATCGCAGCAGGAAGGCTCGTTCTTGACGCTGATCCGCGAGATGGACCCCACCGGACTGTCCCCGTACCTGGCCCAGCACGTCGACAACCCGGTCGATTGGTACCCGTGGGGCGACCAGGCCTTCGAGGAGGCCAAGCGGCGTGACGTCCCCATCTTCCTGTCGGTCGGGTACTCGGCGTGTCACTGGTGCCACGTCATGGCGCACGAGTCGTTCGAGGACGACGAGGTCGCGGCGCTGCTCAACGAACACTTCGTCGCGGTCAAGGTCGACCGCGAGGAGCGACCCGACGTCGATGCGGTGTACATGGACGCGGTCACGGCGCTCACCGGCCACGGCGGCTGGCCGATGTCGGTGTTCCTCACCCCGGACGGGCGTCCGTTCTTCGGCGGGACGTACTGGCCGAAGGAGGACCGGATGGGGATGCCGGGCTTCGTGCGCGTGCTGCGGTCGGTGCACGAGGCATGGCGCGACCGCCGCGACGAGCTCGCGGCGACGGCGGGGCGGATCGCGGAGGCGTTGGCGGAGCGCGCCGCCGGCCCAGCGGCTGGTGCCGCAGACCCCACGGTCGCCGACCGCGCCGCGCCGGTGGCGCTGAGCGCCTGGGATCGCACTCTGGGAGGGTTCGGGCAGGCACCGAAGTTCCCGCAAGCGATGACACTGGAGTGGCTGGTCGAGCGTTACGTCCGCCTGCGCCGGGACGGTAGCGAGACCGCTGACCGCTGGCTGGAGCCGGTCACCCACACCCTCGATGCGATGGCCCGCGGCGGGATCCACGACCACGTCGGCGGTGGGTTCCATCGGTACTCGACGGACGGGCGTTGGCTCGTCCCGCACTTCGAGAAGATGCTGTACGACAACGCCCTGCTGGTGGCCGTCTACGCCAAGGCCGCGGCGGTCACCGGCGACCCGCGGTTCGATCGGGTCGCGCGTTCCACCGCCGATTACCTGCTGCGCGACCTGCGCCACGACGCCGGTGGGTTCTTCAGCGCCACCGATGCCGACTCCGAAGGAGAAGAGGGCCGCTTCTTCGTGTGGTCGATGGACGAGTTCGCCGACGTGGTCCGCTCGGTGGGTGCCGACCCCGATCGCTTCGCGGCGTTCTACGGCGCGTCGGCCAGCGGGAACTGGGAAGGCACCAACATCCTGCACGAACCGGTCGACCGCGGCCGGTTCTGCGAGCAACGCGGCCTTGACCTGGCCGAGTTCGTCGAGGAGCTCGACGCGGTCCGCGCGGCGCTGTACGAGCGGCGCGAGGAGCGCGTCCATCCTGGTCTCGACCGCAAGGTCCTGACATCGTGGAACGCGCTCGCGGTGCGGGGCCTGGTCGCCACCGGGATGTACCTGGGCCTGCCCGAGTACGTCGACGCGGCGGTCACCACGGCCGAGTTCCTGCACGAGGCGCTGGTGGTGGACGGGCGCTTGCACCACGTGTGGAAGGACGGGACCGTGACCGTCCCCGCGTTCCTGGAGGACGTGGCGACGCTCGCGGTCGCCTGCCTCGAGCTGTACGCCGCAACCGGGGACGTGACATGGTTCGAGCGTGCGGTGCACTGGGCGAACGACGCGCGCGGTCGGTTCCACGACGATGATGACGGCGGCTTCTTCACGACCGCGCACGACGTCGATGAGCTCTACATCCGCCCCAAGCAGACCTGGGACAACGCGACGCCGTCCGCGAACAGCGTGATGGCGGAGGTGGGGCTGCGGCTGGCCGGGTACACCGGCGAGGCAGCGTGGAGGGACGTCACCGACGAGGTCCTGCGCCTGTTCCAGGGCGACGTGGAACGCGCCCCGACCGGGTACGGGTGGCTGCTGCGGGTGGCCGAGGACGTGCTGGCCGGACCCCGTGAGGTCGCGGTGGTGGGCACGCCCGGGCCGAGCCGCGAGCGACTGGTCCGCGAGCTGTGGGCCGGCCCGCTGCCGGGGGCGGTGGTGGCGGTGGCCGCGCCGGACGGTGACCGCACGGCGGTGCCGCTGCTGGAAGGCCGCGGCGAGGTGGACGGTCAGCCGGCGGCGTACGTGTGCCGCGACCTGGTCTGCGACCGGCCCGTCACCGAACCGCACGAGCTGCGCGCGAAGCTCGACAGCCCTACCTAGACCACGGTGACCACACCGCTCCCCGGGGAGGACTGGGGTCGCCGCGATCCGGCGTGGTCGGGCATCCACGGTGAGGTCCTGCAGGTGCGCGGCCGGCCGGCACACGTGCTGCGCCGAGCGGCGCATGGGGCAGGCCCGCCGCTCCTGCTGGTGCATGGCCTGGGTGGATCGGCCCGCAACTGGCTGGACGTGGCCACGCCGTTGAGCCGCCACGGCGAGGTGGTCGCGGTCGACCTGCCCGGTTTCGGCAGCACACCGGTGCCCGAGGGTGGCTCCGCCCGGGTCCGCGCCAACGCGCGGTTCCTCGCGGCCGTCCTGGATCACCTGGGCTGGCGCGACGCCACCGTGATCGGGAACTCGATGGGTGGGCTGCTGATCACGTTGCTGGCTGCCGACCGCCCCGACCAGGTCGGTCGCCTCGTGCTGATCAACCCGGCGCTGCCCGCGCCGCGCCGGGACATGCTGCGTTTGCCCCCGGCCGCGGTGTCGCGGATCCTGCCTGCGGCCGTGCCCGGCATCGGTCGGGCGTTGATCGAGCTGGGCTACCGCCGGCGGACCGCGGAGCAGCTGGTCGACGATTCGCTGGCTTCCGTGCTGGCCGACGTGGAACGGATCCGCCCGGCGCTCCGCGACGTCCTCATCGAGAACCTCGAGGTCGCCCGCACCACCACGTGGCGACGCCGGGCCCTGTCAGAGGCCGCCCGTTCGCTGGTCGCGATGCTCGTCGACGCGCGTGAGCCGTTGGTGGCGGTCCACGCCGTCGCCGCGCCGACGCTGGTGGTGGCCGGCGACCTCGACCGGCTGGTGTCGGCGCACGTCATCCGCGGGCTGATGGTCCGCCGCCCGGACTGGGACCATCACGTCCTGGCAGATGTGGGCCACTCACCGCATGTGGAGGTCCCCCGACGGTTCTGCCGTGTCGTGGAGGGGTGGTTGGTCGATGCCGCAGCGGGCCGCTAGCGCGATCCTCGCGGCGGACGCCACCGATGACGACCGCACGGCCTAGCGGTGGCGGGCAGCCTCGAGCTTGTCGATGAACGCACCGACCCGGACGTTGGTGCGTTCGGGGACCTCGAACTGTGGGACGTGACCGACGTCCTCCCACACCTCGCAGCGGGCGTCGGGCAACGACTCGCGGACCCGTTCGCAGTACGCGGCCGACACCAGCGGATCGCCGGTGCCGAACACCCAGTAGGACGGGACCCGCAACCGTTGGATCGATGTCCAGAACGAACGCCGGCCGGTGGCGCGCTCAGCGGCCAGGTGTCGCAGGCACGCCAGGATCGCCAGGCGATGCCGGCGGTCGCGGAGGTTGCGGACGAACTCCTCGGCCGCTGCCGTGACGTTGTCGGCGCGCAGACAGTAGGGGTCGTGGAACATGCCGCGGATGGCAGCCTCGACGCTCTCGCGTCGGAACGGCATCGGCGCCAAGCCGAGCCAGTGGCCGTGCAGGACGCGCAGCGTGGGCGCGACCCACTGGTACTCGTCGAACGCCACGGCCGGGCACAGACCGACCACGCCACCCAGCCGGCGCGGGTGGCGCAGCCCCAACTCGACGGCGATGCGCCCGCCCATCGAGTTGCCGACCACGTAGCAGTAGCCGATGCCTTGGGCGCGCAGGTAGCCGTGGACGACGTCGGCCATCCACGGCATCGAGTACCGTCGGGCGGCCGGCAGGGGCTTGCCGGACTTGCCGAACCCGGGCAGGTCCAGCGCGTGGACCTCGTAGTGTGATGCCAGCGCGTCCAGGGTGGGAACGAACGAGACCTTGTTCGCTCCGAGCCCGTGCAGCAGCACCACCGGGGTGCCGCGGCCGATGATCATCGATTCCAGGTCGACCCCGGCCGCGTTGGTGCGGGCGGTGCGCACCACGCGCTGCGTGTCGGGTCCGGGCCGGAACAGCGACTCCAACCGAAGGGCCAGGTTGAGGTCACCGCGGACGGTCAGGCGGTCCTGGGTGAAGGCGGCGACGCCGTCCTGTTCCCCGCTGACGAGCTTGAGCCACGTCTGGCGATCGGTCCGCATGATCGTGTCGGGATCAGGGTGCGCCCCGACGGATATGAAGCACCCGCCGTTGTGGATGTGGACCGTGTACGCGCCGTCACCGTCGATGTCAACGACCCACCGGGCGGACAGACCGTCTGCCTCGTGCGGGCGGAACCGTTCGGTCAGCTGTAGGAAGCTGCTGCGCAACTCACCTGGTGCCGGTGTCGTTGCATCGTCCAGCGCGCGGAGCGGTCGCGTTCCGGTCACGCCTCTCCAATCGCCGGTGAACAGAGGGTAACGGAGCCGGAGCGTTCACGCCGCGTAGGCGGTGTCGTCCGAACGGTCGGCCACCGGCCGCTCGGCGCGGACGACCGTTCGGACGGCCGGGGCGGGCCTCACCCGGCCACGTCAGGGCTCACCCCACCGGTCCCACGACACCACCGCGCCCAGCTCGCGCCAGCCACGTCGTCGCGATGCCGGCCGCCGGTCGGGTGCCGCGTGGCCTAGCGTCACCACCCCGATCGGCTGGACGTCGTCCGGGATCCCCAGCAAGCGCTCGAGCCCACCGAGACGGTGCACGCCGAAGAACCCCGCGGCCAGGCCCTCGTCGACGGCGGCGAGTAGCAACAGCATCAACGAGGCGCCGGCGTCGACGTGCCAGTAGGGGACCGGCCAGTCGCGCTCACTCCCGCCTGCGGCGCGCTTGTCGGGTTCGCCGTAACGCTCGTGGTAGGCCCCGACGTCGGCACAGATCACGACGTGCACGGGAGCGCTGGAGATCCACGGATCGAAGCCCCGCGCGACGTGGGTGGCCTCATCCGCGAGGTCGGCGACTGCAGCGCGGGTCGCCGGGTCGGTAACCACGACGAACCGCTGACCTTGGGCGAAACCGGCGCTGGGTGCCCGGCGTGCCGTGTCGATGATGCGTTCCACGACCGTCGGCGCCACCGGATCAGGACGGTAGTGGCGGACCATGCGGCGGCGGGCCACGACCTCGCGGAACTCCACCGGGACCTCCGGAGCGGGGCGGACGCCGCACTGTACGACGACCGGCGGGACTGCAGCCGTCGGTCGGCCGCTAGGTCACCGTGAAGCGCAGGCCCCGGGCGCTGGGCACGCGCCGCACTCGTCCCGCATCCAGCAACGCAGCCAGGTCACCCTGGGCGTCGGACGGGTCGGGGTCCACCTCGG
Source organism: Actinomycetota bacterium (assembly GCA_030776725.1). NCBI lineage: Bacteria > Bacillati > Actinomycetota > Actinomycetota bacterium. The sequence continues at coordinate 5,142 of JALYHG010000152.1, read as the reverse complement.
CACGGTAATCGGCGATCGTGAACACCGGCTCCTGGCGGCCCTCGAGGAACCGACGGGCGCGGTCGGGCACCGTCGGGTCGAGCAGGTTCAGCTCCCGGGCCGCCAGCCGCAGGCCCTCGGCCACTGCTTCTCCCCACCGCTCGAGCCAGATGGTGAGGTCACGGCGCCGCATCGTCTTGGCCACCTCGCGGTAGTACCCCAGCGGGTCGCGTTGCAGCGCGATCTCCACCGATCCCACACCGGCAGGGTCGAGGCCGTGCGCGCGGAGCAGCAGTCGCGCTGCTGCCCGTGCCAGGCGTCCGTTGGCTGCCTCGAAGGGATGCACCTCCAGCAGGACCTGGTGGGCGACACCGCTGACGATCAGGCCGTGCTCGCGGGGCCCCGAGGAACGCAGCCACGCGACCAGGTCGACGAGGCGGTCGAAGATCCGGTCGGGCTCGGTCGGGTGGTAGACCACCTGCCCGACGCTGGCGTCGTGCACGGCTTGATGGGTCTTGCGCGGGCGGCCGGCTGCGGCCGGGTCCAGCAGGCCGCGCGTCAGCCGGCGGTGCAGCTCGGCCAGGGCCGCTAGCGGGTCGGTAGTCAGCGGTCGGGTCAGGTCATCGGCTGCCAGCGCGGCGCGGACCCCGCCGTACTCGAAGCCGATCAGCCGCCGGTCGGGTTCGCTGCCTGCCCGTAACGCGTCGAGCCAGGTCCCCACCCGCGTGGCGACCTCGGCTCGTGGGGCGGCGGGCAGGTCGGAGACGTCCTGCCAGGCGTCCTCGACCTCGGCCACGTCGCCGACGGGCGAACCGTCCAGTCGCATCGAGGCGACCGCGGCCCTGGCCGTGAGCGACTCACGCACGGCCGGTGCCGGTTCGCCCCGCTCGATCACCCCGCTCAGGCGTTCGGTCTCCGCGAGGAGCCGCACGAGGTGGGGCGTCCGTTCGAACGTCGCGGGCGGCCCGGCCGGTTCCGATGCCGCAGCGGTCACGGCCGCAGCAGGTCGAGTTGGCTCGGTCGCGACTCGGTCGCGATCCGACCGTGGCGACGGCCCAGGAAGTAGCTGGCCACCGCCAGCGCCGCCGCGCCCGACGCCGCCGTGGTGGTCTTGATGACCCGCTTGGCTTTCCGGCTGAACACCACCACCGGCCAGCCGCGCTGGTGTGCGACCCGCTCGAGGGTGCGGTCGGGGTTGACGGCGACCGGGTGCCCGACCAGCTCCAGCATCGGCAGGTCGCTCGACGAGTCGCTGTACGCGTAGGACAGCCGCAGGTCGTAGCCGCGCTCCGCCGCGAGCTTCTCGACCGCTTCCGCTTTGCCGGCCCCGTACACGAACGGCCCGTCGAGCTCGCCCGTGTAGCACCCGTCGACGATCTCCGAGCGGGTCCCGATGCCGCCTTCGACCTCCAGGGCTCGCGCGAAGTCCTCGACGATCTCGATCGGCGTCGCCGAGACGATGAAACGGTCGCGGCCCGCGTCGGCGTGCATCTCGAGCAGGCTCTGGGCTTCGGGGCGGACCTTGGCCAGCAGCGTGGGGATGATGTCGTCACCCAGCGCCACCAGGTCGTCGACCTGCTGGCCGGCGACCGCCCGCAGGATCCGGTCGCGGGTCTCCTGCGAGCGCTCGTCGGAGCCGCCCGTCAGCCGGAAGATCATGGCGTTCACCGCGTCGCCGAGGAGCTCACGCGTGGGGACGATGTCGTTCCGCCACGCAGCGATGCCGAACGCGAACGCCGACGCACCGCTGATCAGCGTTCGATCCAGATCGAAGAACGCGGCGGCCTTCCCCGGCGAGTCACCGGTTGGGTGAGGATGCTCGGGGTGTGCGTCCGTTGCGTCGGCCACGAGCACCCCCTCGCATGGGATGGTCCGAGCGTAGCGACCGGATAGCGGCGTGCCGCCGGGCGGCGCGGACACACGTCGCGACGGGCATCCCGGTGGCGGCGGACCCCCGAGTCGAGCGCCGGCTCGCACACCGCCGGGACGGTCAACGGACATCGCGGAACAGGGAGGCCCCCAGCGGCCGTCGCGCCGTCTCGACGCTCCCTTCCCCTTGGAACGCTGGTCCGGCGGCTCGGCTGCTGGGGGCCTTCGCGCGTCACCGTACGGGGCGCGGGCTGGTGGTCAACCACGGCGTCCACAGGTCGGTCCGCCGGGCGGTGGACAGGCTGTGGACGTCGTTGTGGAGCCGCGGTCGATGTTGTGGACGGCATGGCGACCGCCGGGTGGGACGGTCATCGCAGGGCCCCTGCAGGGTCGTTCCCAGCACGAAGGTCTTCCACCGCTGTGGACAGCAGATCGATCGGGCCCCCCGCGCGTTGGGGTCCGCGCAGCGCACGCCCCGGGTCGCACCGGATCGCGACCGGCCACCGCTGTCGCAGTGGCCCGTTACGTTCGCGCCACCCGCCACAGGAGGACGTCGTGGGGCGCCGCCAGGTCACCATCGAGCGCCGGCCGGCAGCGGCAGGACGGCCGCCGGTCGAGGTCCAACGCAGCACCGGTCGGCGGCGCACAGCCAGCGCCTACGCCCGCGACGGGGCGGTGGTGGTGCAGCTGCCCGCCGGGATGCCCGCCGCCGACGAAGAGCAGGTCGTGGCGACGCTCGTCGACCGGGTCAGCGGCGCGCTGAGGGCGCGTGAGGCCGGCGGCGACGCCGAACTGGCACGCCGCGCGGACGTGCTCGCTGATACCTACCTAGACGGCGTCCGCGCCCGCAGCGCGCGGTGGTCGGCGCGGATGGGGCGTCGGCACGGCTCGTGCACACCTGCCGACGGCACCATCCGGATCAGCCGCCGTGCCGCCGCCTACCCGCAGTACGTCTTGGAGTACATCCTCGTCCACGAGCTGGCCCACCTACAGGTCCGGGGCCACTCGGCGGCGTTCTGGGAGCTGGTCGCCCGGTACCCGCAGGCCGAGCGTGCGCGGGGGTTCCTGGAGGGGATCGACCACAACGCCGTCTACGACCCCGGTGAGTGATCCACGATGTGGTGGCGGCGGATCGTCAGTCCGCAGCGGTCCGCCGGATGCGCGTCACCGGCGACAGGTAGCGTCCGACCATGCCCACCCCCACACCACCCACGGAGCTGGGGCGCAACGTCATCATCCGCCCCGGCCAACTCCCGCCCGACGTCTGGTCGCACGCGCCGCAGCTCCAGATCACGGCCGCCGACGCCACGAACGTCTCCCGCCTATCACAGCTGGTCGAGCGCCTCACCGTCGCCTGGGCGACCCGTACCGCCACCGTGCTCATGGTCGATCACGACGTCGCCTTCCCCCGTGACGAGGCCACCACACTCGACCCGTGGCTGCTCCCCGACGACTTCACGTTCCTCGGAGAACGCGCCCGGTGGCTCGCTGCCGTCAACAGCTACGACGCCACCGATGGGGACCCGACGTGGCCGCACATCCGGCACGCGTTGACCCGCGGCGCCCGACCGTCCCACCGGGCCGACGTCGCCCTGCCCGACGGCACCCACGTGTGGCTCGACGGCGGTCCACGCAGCACCCGACCGACCGTGCCCACCGTCCACATCGACCAGCTGGCCGGCGACCGGCCACTGACCGTCGAACGGTGGGCGCCATCCAGCGACGGGCTGGCCGCCGACCAGCGCGCCGCCGTCGAAGCTGACGAGTACGCCTGCCGGATCATCTCACCGGCCGGGTCGGGCAAGACCCGGGTGCTGACGGCGCGCCTGCGTCACCTGCTCGACGGACGCGGTTGGCACCCCCAGCAGGTCACCGCCCTGGCGTACAACAACCGGGCTGCCGCCGAGATGCGCGACCGCACCCGCGACCTCGACGCCAACGTCCGCACCATCCACAGCCTGGGCTACGCCATCGTCCGTGACGCCGTACCCGACGTGCGGATGCTCGACGAACGCGGACAACGTGACCTGCTCGCGCGTCTCGCACCGGTCCGTCCCACAGCGAACACCGACGTGTACGCCCCGTACCTCGACGGGTTCAGCCGCGTGCGGCTGGGGCTGGTCGCACCCGACACCATCGAGGACGCAACCGACGACGTACCTGAGTTCGCACGCGTCTTGCACCGGTACCGCGCCGAACTGTCCGCCCGTGACCTCATCGACTTCGACGAGCAGGTCCACATGGCGCTGCGGGTGCTGCTCACCGACCCGCAGCGGCGACGCCGTTGGCAGCACAGCTGCACGCACCTGCTGGTCGACGAAGCGCAGGACCTGACCCCGGCGTTCTGGCTGCTGGTCCGTCTGCTCGCCGCCCCACAGATGCAGGTGCACGCCGTCGGGGACGACGACCAGACCCTGTACGCGTACGTCGGCGCGTCACCCAAGTACCTGGTCGACTATCCCAAGCTGTTCCCCGCAGCAGGCAGCCACGCGCTCGAGGTGAACTACCGCTGCCCGCCCGCGGTCGTTGACGCAGCGATCCACCTGCTCGGACGCATCGCACCCACCGGCCGGGTCGCCAAGACCATCCGCGGCGCACGCAGCGACCGGGACGCGGACGCGCTGACCATCGCCCGGGTCGACGCCACCGACCAGGCACGCTACGTCACCGACAGGATCACCGGCCTGCTCGACCGGGACGTTGCCCCCGGCGATGTCGCGGTGCTGTGCCGCGTCAACGCACTGTTGCTGCCCGTCCAGGTCGCCCTCAGCGCCGCCGGTATCCCACACACCGCACCGGTCGGCCCGCAGGTGCTGTCACGCACAGGCGTCGCTGCCGCACTGGCGTGGCTGCGGGCAGCCACCGCCGGCCACACCATCCCCGGCGACGCGTTGGCGGAAGCAGCGAAACGCTCATCGGCGAAGGTCCGCGGCGAGCACCTTCGAACCCTGGCGTCACGCACGTGGACCGAACGCGCTCTGCGGCAGTTGAGCAAGGACGTCGGCGGCTGGGATGCCACCCAGCTGGTCGACTTCTTCCAGCAGCTGCGGGACGTGCGGGTGGCCGCACGCGTGTCGACCGCCACCGCGTTAGCGGCCGTGCGTGACGTCGGTGGTCTGGACGCCACCGCCGACGAGCTCGACAAGTCGGTCAGCGCAGGCCGACAGTCGAACTCGCACCTGGACGAGCTCGACGCGTTGACGCAAGTCGCCGACCTGCATCCGGACGCGGCCACGTTCGTTGACTGGTTGAGCGATCAGCTCGACGCGCGAGCCGACCCGGACGGGGTACGGC
>JALYHG010000151.1 GCA_030776725.1 Actinomycetota bacterium | reverse complement strand
GTCAGAAGGTCGTCGACCGTCCACTGCCGCTGACGTCGCCGATCTGGATCGACGATGAGCAGTTCGACCTGTCCTACCACGTCCGTCACGCGGCCCTGCCACGCCCGGGTCGTACGGACCAACTGATGGAGTACGTCGGGCGCCTGATCAGCCGTCCGCTGGACCGCAAGCGGCCGCTGTGGGAGCTGTACGTGATGGAGGGCCTCGAGGACGGCCGCGTCGCCTACCTCGGCAAGACCCACCATGCCATGGTCGATGGGGTGACGGGGATCGACATCGCCACGCTCCTCCTCGACTTCGACCACGACCCAGGCGACTTCGCCCAACCCCGGGTCTGGCATCCGGCGCCCCGCCCGAACACCGTGAGGTTGGCCGCCGGCGCCGTCCGCGACGTGGTCACCGGTCCGCGGTCGGTTGTGGCCGGGATGCAGCGGCTCGCCACGGCGCCGCAGGGTGCCATGGCCTCGACGGTGAGGATCGCGCAGGGCGTGGCATCCATGGCGCGGTCGGGGGTGCGGCCCGGCCCACCGAACCCGCTGAACCGACCCAACGGGATCTCACGTCGCTTCGCGATCCAGCGTGTGCCGTTCGACGACGTCCGGCGCGTGAAGAACACGTTCAACACCACGATCAACGATGTGGTCCTGGCCATGGTGGGCGACGCGGTTGGCCGCTTCCTGCGGGCCCGTGGCGAGGACACCAGGGGCCTGACGCTCAAGGTGATGGTCCCTGTGAGCGTCCGCGCTGACGACGACCGCCACCTGTTCGGCAACCGGGTCTCGTCGGTGTTCATCCGTCTGCCGGTGGACGAGATGGATCCCGTCGAACGGTTGCAGCACATCCACGAGGGGATGCGAGAGATCAAGGATCATCAACAGGTGGTCGGGGCTGACTTCCTGGTCGGCCTCACGGCCTACGCCCCGCCGACCCTCCACGCGCTAGCGGCGCGTCTGGCGGCACGCACCCGGATGTACAACTTCGTCGTGACGAACGTCCCGGGTCCGCAGGTCCCGATGTACTCGCTGGGCATGCGGCTCCTCGGCGCCTTCCCGGCGGTGCCACTCGCGCAGAACCACTCCTTCGCGGCCGGTGTGACGTCCCTCGACGGGTGGCTGAACTTCGGCTTCGTCGGGGACTGGGATGCGCTCCCTGACCTGGAGAACGTCACCGGGTGCCTGGTCGAGTCCCTGGGCGAGCTGATGGAACACGCCGAGGCGGCGGGAGCCCGCACCGAGCTGGCGCGCCGGAGTCGCCCGTAACGACGGTCAGGCTCGAACGAGCGCAGCCTCGAACGACCGCCAGCCAGCAACCACCGCCACGTGCGATCTCAGCCCGGCGACGCCGACGCGGACGCCACCTGCCTGGCCGCCCGCTGTAGCTCGCTGCGCAGGTCGTCAGCGTCGACGCTGAGGTCGCTGAGCTCGCCGATCACGCCAGCGTCGAGCGACTGCCCCAGCGCCGTCGCGACGGCGGCTTGGAAGCCGAAAGGATCCGCCCCGCCGAACACCTCGCGCACGCGGGTGTTGTACTCGTCGAGGTCTCCCAGGGTCAGCAGGGCGATGGCCTCCTCCGCGAACGCCATGTTGTGCTCGACGTAGGTGAGGTAGGCGTCGGCCACGGTCTCGAGACCAGCGACGTCGTTCGCGGCCTCGGCCGCGGCGCGGTAGTCGGCCAGGACCGCCCGTTCCGACTCCCACTGCTGGCGGAGCTCCGCCGGATCCTGCGTGTCGGGCTGGTCCTGCACGAAGGCGATGTAGCGATCACGCTCCGCGCGCAGGTGGAGGAGCGCCGCCGCCCACTGCTCGGCGCGGGCAGCCAGCGCCACCGCCCGCTCGCCGAGGTCGCCGGCGCTCGACCGGAAGGCCGCGAGCCGTTGCAGCTCGGCGGCCAGCGCCCGGCGCCGGGCGAAGTCGGGCAGGTCGGGCGGCGGGGCGTTGGCGCGCTCCTGCAGCCTGCGGCCCACGTCGTCCAGAGCGGCCTGCTGGTTGAGTCGGTCGGTGTTGAGCTCCTCGTCGCTGCGTGGCGATTCGATGAGGTACTGCTGCAGCGTCAGGCGCAGGTCGGCAGCGGTATCCGCGGTGGCCGCAACCGCTGTCGCGATCCCCTCGTAGCTGGCTACGACGTCCCTGCGTGCCTCAGCGGTCGCCGCGGCCACCTCGGCCCGGTGCTCCGCCGCAGGGCCGAACCACCACACCGAGAAGATCGCGGCGGCCAGCACGACCACGGCGGAGACCAGCGTGGCCGTGACACTCAGGGGTCTCGCGCTCGACGACGGTGGGCGCCTCGACGGCGCCTGCGGCGGGGCGCGTAGCACGGTGCCTCCCAGATCGCGACGCGACCGGCCCGGCGCGGTGTTCGACTCGGCGCTCAGCCTCGCTGACCAGCGAGCGGTCGCCGCCAGGATCGGGACCGCGGGCGGCGCCAGCCAGTGCGCGGGATGCTCCCACCCGGACCGGCCCGAGGCTACCGTCCTGCCGTGCGGCCGCCGGCACGAAAGGGAGGGCCCGTGGATCCGGTGGCCCGCCCCGAAGAGGTGACGCTACGCGTCGTCAGACTTCAGCCCGACGCCGTCCTTCCCTCCTACGCCCACCCGGACGACGCCGGCCTCGACCTCGCCGCCGCCACCGACGTGACGCTGCTCCCCGGTCAGCGCGTCGCCGTCCCCACCGGCTTGGCGCTGGGGATCCCCCGTGGGTGGGTCGGGCTCGTGCATCCACGCTCCGGCATGGCACTGCACCACGGGGTGACGGTCGTGAACGCGCCCGGCACGATCGACGCGGGTTACCGCGGCGAGGTGCAGATCCTGCTGGTCAACCTCGCCGACGCCCCGGTCGACATCACCCGCGGCGACCGCGTCGCGCAGCTGCTGCTGCAGCGCGTCGGCCGTGCGGTCATCGTCGAGAGCGACACCCTCGAGGCCACGCCCAGGGGGAGCAGAGGTTTCGGCTCGTCGGGGACCGGGCCGCCAGCGGACGGCTCATGACCAGCGGGTGCGGGGCCGCCCCTGGGGTTCGCCGTCGACCTCGAGATCGACCCGCTCGTTGAAGAAGGACAGGTGACCGGCCACCGGCGCGGCATCGTGCAGCGGGGCACGGTACGACCACACCACGTCCTCGTGCCGCTCGCCGCCGACGTCGACGTGGTGGTAGGTCGCCTCACCCTTGTAGGGGCAGTGGGTGACGGTGGCGCTGGGGACCAGCACGTCGCGGCGGACGTCTTCGGGTGGGAGGTAGTAGCGGATCGGCAGTCCCGTCTCGAACAGCAGCAGGGGGCGGCGCGACTCGGCGACGACCACGTCACCGACGCGCACCACGACCCGGCGGGAGCTGCGGCGCACGTCCACCCGGTGGTACGGGTCGATCGGGTGGACGTGGATGCGTTCGTCCTCGTGGTACCAGGCGTCCACGGCGTCCCAGACGAAGGCGAGGTGGCCAGCGAGCCCCGCGGCCGGATCGATCGGGTCGGGGTAGCTCCACACCGCGTCCTCAGCGACCCGATCACCCACGCTGATGTCCCAGTAGCGCGCGTCGCCCTTGGCTGGGCAGTGGGTCGTGCGGTCGCTGACAGCGAGAAGATCGGTACGGACGTCGGCTCGCGGGAAGTAGTAGACGGGCGTCAGGCCGGACTCGTGGAGCATCTTCGCGCGGATGGTGTCCACCACCGTCTCGCCCACGAACTCGACACGGATCCGCCCGGGACGATCTTCGAGGTACAGCACCCGTCGCGGAGCTCCTGGGTCGAAGTTGAACCTCCCCGCTGGCCGGTCGCCGAACGGGCCGGTCCCGATCGTGAGGGTCACGGTGTCTCCTGTCTCAGCGCAGACAGACAGGCTACGGCCAGCGCTTCGCCGGGAGGCAGCAGCGCCTTGCTGAGGATGCACGCCGGTGTTCCCCGACGGCCCACCGGTCGACTCGTCCCCGCACCAGGAGCGGACGGCCGATGGTTGTCCCCCCTTCGGGCCTCCGGTAGCCTCCTGGTTCGCGCGGACGCGGTGACGTCGGGACACATCACCTGGCGGGGATACCCGTCGGCGCCCCGTGCGGACGTAGCTCAGTTGGTAGAGCGTCGCGTTGCCAACGCGAAGGTCGCGGGTTCGAATCCCGTCGTCCGCTCTCGTCTCGCACCCCGACCACGATCATCCGCCGACACCGGTTCTCGATCGATAGCGTCGATCGTGGCGTCGGGGACCTGGCTGTCAACCGCCCCCGCGTTTCTCCCTGATCTCGGCCTCGGAGAGCCAGATGTCCTCGGCGGGGATCTCTGTGATGTTCGTGTGGACGTAGAAGCCGCGCTGCTCGTCGAGTTCGAGGTCGGCCGCGTACGACGGCACCGCAGCCTGGTGGTCGATCGCACGGACCTCGACCTGCCCCCTGAGGGACGCGAAGCTGAATCCCGCGACGGTCCGGGCGAACGCATCGGCGTTGAGGTCGCCGACCTCTTCCACGACGTCCGCCCACAGCGTGACGGCGTCGTAGGCGGTGCATGCCCAATCTGAGGGCACCTCCCCGTAGCGTTGCTCGAACGTCCTCACGAAGTCCTGCATCTGGGCGGTCTCGATCCTGAACGGGCAGCGCGAGTAGGCCCGGACCTGCGACAGGTCGTGGCGGTCGCCGAGTTCCCGCAGGACGCTGGTGTCGTACAGGGCGGTGACGAGCACCTCGTCGAACAGCCGCATGCTCGCCGCCTGACCGGAGAACGTCACCAGGTCGCTCCCGAACAGCGACGAGTACACCGCCTCGGGGTTGGCCGACAGCAACGCGGTGATGAACGGCTCGAACCGTGGCTCGTTCAGTGGCGGCCACTGCTGCGCGACGATCTCCACGTGCGGCGCTTCATCGCGGAGCGTCTCGACGAACGTGTCCGTCTGTCGTTGGCCGAACTCGTAGTTCGGGGCGATCGTCGCCCACCGGGTGATATCCCGCCCGGACAGGTCGATGGCCTGCGCGCGCGCCTCCATCCCGGTGCTGGGCGCCACCGACACGACGTACCTGTGGAACGCCTCGACCGTCAGCGCCTCGTTGTTGGAGGTGTGGAGGATGAGAGGCACCTGCTCGTCCTCGGCGACGTCCGTGACCGCCATGGCCACGGCCGACGAGACCGGCCCCAGCAGGGCACTGACCCCGTGCGAGTCGATCAGGTCGCGGGCGACGTCGGCGGCGACGTCCGGCTGACCCTCGTCGTCTTCGATGATCAGCTGAACCGGACGACCCAGGACGCCACCGGCGCGGTTGAGCTCGTCGACGGCGAGCTGGGCGCCCTTGCGGTTGGCGTCGCTGAACAGCGCCGTCGCGCCGGACAGGGTCGTGGCCATGCCGAGCTTGATCGGGTCGTGCTGCGGTCGATCGACCTCTGCCGTCAGGTCCGTGGCGGGCGATGGCCCGCCATCGACGCCACGCGGGCCACACGCCGCCGCCAGCATCGCCAGGGCCACCGCGAGGCACAACCACACCCGGCCTGGCGGGCTGTGTCGTGCTTCCACGGCGCCTCCTGTCGTCGTGTCGGCGACCGACGTTGTGACGGACGGTACGCGTCCACGTCGTGACGGCGCCGTCGCCACCGGGGACCACAAGTCCTTGCGCTCACCGACGACAGGAAGCCTTGCTTGCGGGAACAAGGAAGCTTCCAGATGCGTTCTTCCCAGCGGAGCAGACAGCTGGCTCCAGTCGAAGCTGACCAGCCCGGGATGCGGGCGTGAGAAGGGAGGTGTTGTCGGATGATGCTCCGGTGGGACCCGTGGCGCGAGATCGATCGACTGGCCTCTGCCGCGTTCGGCGACGTCCGTGGGCCTCGAACCATGCCGATCGACGCGTACCGGCACGGTGACGCGTTCCTGATCCACTACGACCTGCCCGGCGTCGACCCGGACTCGATCGAACTCACCGTCGAGTCCAACGTCTTGACCGTCACCGCCCAACGGAACTTCGACCGCACGGAATCCGACCAGCTGGTCGTCTCCGAGCGGCCACAGGGTGTGTTCGCACGGCAGGTGTTCCTCGGCGACGGCCTGGACGTCGACAAGCTCAACGCGACCTACGACAGTGGCGTGCTGACGGTCGAGGTTCCCGTGCTCGAATCCGCCAAGCCGCGTCGGATCCCGATCGCTGCCGGCGCGGACAGCCACAAGGAGATCGAGACGACCGCGACGTGATCTGTCCCGCGAGAGGCGCCCCCGGCGACGTCGCCGGGGGCGTGCACGTGGTGGCCCGTGGTGGGGGCCTCCGCCGCGCACCATCACGCTGCGTGTTGAGGGTCCGAACGGACGGTCGCGGAGGGTGAGCTGTTCTTACGCTGGTTCCGACGAGCGCGCTCGCCGCGCCACGCCCAGGAGGTCGTTCGATGGTCGACCAGCGGGACCGCCACGTGATCCACGTGACGCCGGAGATCTCCACGTGGACGCCGGCGCAGATCTTGGCGATCATCTTGGGGGTCACCTACCTCGTCCTCGGGGGAGTGGCGCTGCTGCGGACGGGGGCGGCCGAGAGCATCTTCGCGCCCCAGGCCCAGGTCGCCGGTCTCACCTACACCCCGCTGCTCGGGGTCATCGAGGTGATCTTCGGATTGCTGCTGCTCGGGACCGGGGCGTCTCCACGGTCGGTGCAGGGTGTGCTGTTCCTGGGCGTGGTCGCCATCGCGTTCGGCCTGCTGCTGGTGATCGAGCCGACCGCCTTCCAGGACTCGATCGCGGCGGGCCGGGCTCACGGCTGGTTCTACGTGGTCACCGGCGGGATCGCGGCGCTGGTGAGCCTGATCAGCCCGGCGGCGATGCGCCGGTCGATCACGTCGTTCGTCCGTGACTACGACGCGCGTGACCGCGACGCGGCCGGCGAACGTCGGGACCGCACGCACGCAGCGCACGACGCCGGCCGTGGTCGCCGCGGTGACGGCCGCAGCGGTGAGACGCGCCGCATCGACCTCGCCGATGACGACCAGGACCCGTCGCGCACGACCCGCATGCCACGCTGACGCTTCGACGGGCGTTGGGGTCGCCGGGTCGGATGTCGATGGTTGGCGGGCTCGCCGCGGAACCCGGCAGGCGCGAGACTTCCGACGGGTCGACAGGAGAGCCGCCATGGCTAGAGCCATCTGGAGCGGGTCGGTCAGCTTCGGGCTGGTCAACGTGCCCGTCAAGCTGTTCTCGGCGGTGTCGTCGAAGACGGTGAGCTTCCACCAGCTCAGCCGCCAGGACGGCGCCCGCATCCGCCAGAAGCGGGTGTCGAGCGTCACCGGGGACGAGGTTCCCTACGAGGACATCGTCAAGGGCTACGAGCTGGCACCCGGCCAGTACGTCTTGGTCACGCCCGAGGAGCTCGAGGCGCTCGACCCGGAGGCGAGCCGGACCATCGACATCGAGGACTTCGTCGATCTCGACCGCATCGACCCGATCTACTTCGACCGTCCCTACTACCTCGCCCCGTCGGGTCAGGGTGCGACCAAGCCGTACCGGCTCCTGGTCGAGGCGATGGGTGCGACCAACAAGGTCGCGATCGCGACGTTCGTCATGCGCACCAAGCAGTACCTGGCGGCGCTGCGGGCCAAGGACGGGGTACTGCTGCTGTCGACCATGCACTACGCCGACGAGATCGTGCCGGTCGACCAGATCGACGGCGTGCCGGTGACCGACGTCGAGGTCCGCGAACGTGAGCTGGCCATGGCCACGCAGCTGGTGGAGTCGCTGAGCACCGTCTTCGACCCGGACAAGTACCAGGACGAGTACCGCATGCGCGTGCTGGAGCTGATCGAGCGCAAGGCCGTCGGTGAGGACGTCGTCGTGCCGCCGGCCGTGCCGGAGCCGTCGCGCGTGGTCGATCTGATGTCCGCCCTGGAGGAGAGCCTGGAGGCCGCCAGGCAACGCCAGCAGGCTGGCTAGTGGCGCAGCGCACCATCGTCTCGGTCGGTGGCCGACAGCTGTCGCTATCGAACCTCGACAAGGTGCTGTACCCGTCGTCGGGGACGACCAAGGCCGCCGTGATCGACTACTACGTCCGCGTGGGGCCGGCGATGCTCCGCCACCTCGCGGGGCGGCCGATCACCCTGAAACGCTTCCCGGATGGGGTGGCCGGCGGCTTCTTCTACGAGAAGAACTGTCCGGAGCACCGGCCGCCATGGGTCCCCACGGTGACGGTCACCACCACCGGTTCGGGGCGCTGGGGCCGTTCGTCATCGGGGCCGACCACCATCGAGTTCTGCCTGATCCAGGACCTGCCCGCGCTGGTGTGGGTGGCCAACCTGGCCGCCTTGGAGCTGCACCCCTACCTGCACCGGGCCGACGCCGTCGACCGCCCCACCCTGGTGGTGTTCGATCTCGATCCGGGCGCTCCGGCCGGCATCATCGACTGCGGCCGGGTGGCGCTCCGCCTCCGCGGGCTGTTCGCCGGCCTTGGGTTGGACTGCGTGGTGAAGACCTCCGGCGGGAAGGGACTGCAGGTCTACCTCCCGCTGAACACCCCGGTGACCTACGACCAGACCACGCCGTTCGCGAAGGCGGTGGCGCAGCTGCTCGAGCGCCAGACCCCCGACCGGATCACCTCCAACATGAACAAGGCCGTGCGTGGCGGGAAGGTGTTCGTGGATTGGAGCCAGAACAGCACCCACAAGACCACGGTGGGGGCGTACTCGCTGCGCGCCCGGGAGCGTCCCACCGTGTCAACGCCGCTGCGCTGGGACGAGATCGAGGAGGCCGTCGACACTGACGAGCCCGATCGGCTGGTGTTCGAGCTCGGTGACGTGGTCGAGCGTGTCGAGCGCCACGGCGAGCTGTTCGGCGCAGCCGAGGAGCGACGCCAAGAACTCCCGGCGCTGGGCCCATGACGTCCGTTCGTTCGTGGCGAGTGCTCCCATCCTGACGTACGTGTGGAGTGAGGACCCTTACCCGTTAGCAACCGACAGGACCATCGTCATGGCCGGGAAGCCACAACAGACGATCGAACGACTCATCGACACGGCGGTCGGCACCGCCAGGCGTGTGGTGGATCTCGTCACTCCCGGCGAGGAGACCGTTGAGCGCGTCCGGAACAAGATCCCTGCCCCGGCCAGGTCGCCATCGCAAGCCGCGCGTGGTGCCCGCCAGGCCGCGACGCAGACGGCCGGCACCGCCCGGGACGCGGCCAGCCGGACAGCCGGCGCTGCCAAGGATGCGGCGGCACGCACCGCGGGGACCGTGCGCGACGGGGCCCAGCGCACCGTCGCGACCGCCCGTGATGCGACGCGACGGACGGCCACGACCGCACGGGGCGCAGCCCGCGAAGCCGCCGTCACGGCCCGCGACACCAGCCAGGAGACCGCCGAGACCGCGACGAGCGAGGCGCGGCGCACCGCAGAGGAAGCCAGCCGTGCGGTCGGACCCGACTACGAGGAGTGGACCAGGGCCGAGCTGTACGAGCGGGCCCAGGAGCTCGACATCGAGGGCCGCTCGCAGATGAACAAGGACGAGCTCGTCAAGGCGCTCTACGACGCCTCGTGAGATCGGTCGCGCGGGGCAGCGGCCGTGACCTTCTCGCTCCGCGCGTTCGCACCCTTTGCACCCCGTCGGGTTGGCGCTGACCCGGCACGTCGCCCACCCTTCGGTTCGAGACGACCGGACAGCGTCAAGGAGTCGCCCGTGCCAGCCAACCCCGATGCGCTCGTCACCACCGAGTGGGCCGCGGAGCATCTCGACGATGCGGGGGTGGTCTTCGCCGAAGTGGACGAGGACACGACCCTCTACGCCACCGGCCACATCCCCGGGGCGGTCGCCTTCCACTGGAAGGACGACTTCCAGCACCCGGTACGTCGCACGTTCCTGGACCGGGAGGGCTTCTCCAAGCTGCTGTCGGACAAGGGCATCGGCAACGACGACCACGTCGTGCTGTACGGCGGGAACAACAACTGGTTCGCGGCGTACGCCTACTGGTACTTCAAGCTCTACGGTCACGAGAAGCTGAGCCTGCTGGACGGCGGCCGCAAGAAGTGGGAGCAGGAGGATCGCCCCCTGACCCAAGATGACACCAGCCGCGAGACGACGCAGTACGAGGCCAAGGAGCCCGACCTGTCGATCCGGGCGTTGCGCGCCCAGGTCCTGGACGAGTTCGTCGGCGCCCCCGCCGGGAAGGGTCTGGTGGACGTTCGCTCGCCGGAGGAGTTCCGCGGGGAGAAGCTCGCGCCCGACAACCTCCCGCAGGAGTGGCCCCAGGTCGCCGGCCACATCCCCGGCGCCACGAACATCCCGTGGAGCAAGGCCGTCAACCAGGAGACCGGGGAGTTCCTAGGCGACGACCAGCTCCGGGAGCTGTACGAGGGCCAAGGCGTCAGCCCCGACAAGCAGATCGTGGCGTACTGCCGGATCGGTGAGCGGAGCGCTCACAGCTGGTTCGTCCTGCACGAACTGCTCGGGTACGACGACGTGCGCAACTACGACGGCTCGTGGACCGAGTACGGGTCCCTGGTGGACGTGCCGGTCGAGCGCGGCTAACCCCGTCACTGACGTCGCCGCAGTGGGTGGGTGACGGGAGTCTCGACCACCACGATCGGGAGCCCGTCGGGGTCGTGCACGAGGCTCTCGATCAGGCCCCACGGCTTGCGCTCGGGTTCGGCGTCGATCGTCACGCCACGGGCCGCCAGCTCGTCGCACGCCGACCGGGCGTCGGCGACCTGCAGCCACAACCGCACGCACGGCCCCGGCGGTGGACCGCCGCCTCCTTCGGTCAGCTCGAGGTAGCCACCGCCGAGGAAGTACACCACCCCGCGGTTGGGTGGCTGTCCCCAGTCGCGGTAACGCACCAGTCCGAGCTGGTGTTCGTAGAACTCGATCGAGCGGTCCAGATCGGACGGGCGCAACAACACCCGCGACTGCAGTACCTGCACGTGACCCACCCCCGACCGATCACCGCAAGCGTGCCTGCGCCGCGCTCAGCGCCGCAAACAGGCGGCCCAGACCGGACGGGCCTCGCTCGAAGCGACGGGTCGGCGTCGCTGGCTTCGCTCGTTGCGATCCGCGGGTCGTGTCAACTCTCAACCCGGCGAGGGTTACCGGGGCCACGCCGTCGCGAAGGTTGTCGCTAGTCGGTGCCAGGACCCTCCGGACGGGGCCCGCCGGGGACGGGGAGGCCCGACCGCGCGCCGTCACGGCCCGTCGGATGCGGCGCGCGGTCCTGGACACCGCCCGCTCCGGCCGGCGCCTGCGGCCGGTCGGACCAACCCTGGGCGGGCGTCTGGTCGGGTGGGACATCTCCGGGGGGGCCCGGGACGGACGTCGCGGCGGCTGTCGGGCCCGCCTGGGGTCGGCCAGATCGTTGGTCCGTCCCTCGGTCCACGGTTGGGCGGGCGGGATCGGTCGTACGGGGGGCCTCTGTGGCGGTCGAGGGTCGCTGCGTGACGGTCGAAGGTCGCTGCGGGTCCGATCGCGGGACCTCTCCACGCAGTCCCGGCGCCTGTGGCGCAGGCAACGATGGCGTCGCTGACGGCCCGCGGTCGGACGCGCCTGTGGGCTCATCCGTCGCGGTGGTCTGAGGTTCGCGATCGGCCGGCGGCTTGGGGACGGTGACGCCGACCTCGTCGAGGACCTCGGCCACCGCCCGCTGGGCGGGAGCGGGGAGGTTGCCGGTGGCGGCGAGCCCGCCGCCGGTGACGGCCAGGACCGCGGTGGCGCTGGCGGCCAGCTTGAGGCCCCCCGCTGCG
>JALYHG010000150.1 GCA_030776725.1 Actinomycetota bacterium | reverse complement strand
AGTCGCGGCTGGTGGCGGAGTTCGGTGACGACGCGGAGTGGCGCGGCTTCTCGGTGCTGTGGGGCGCCTGCCGCGAGCACCATTGCCCGTACGAGCCGCTGGCGGAGGCCATCGACGGTGCACTCTCACCCCTGCGCGTCGAGCAGTTGGCCTCCCGCGTCGACCCGGTGTGGATCGCTGACGTCGCCCGGGTGATCCCCCGGCTGCGGCGGGTTGCGCCGGACCTGCCCGGTCTGGCGGCTGCGGAGAGGCCGCATCGCACCCGCGAAGCATTCGCCCGGATGCTGCTGGAGTTCGCCCGTCTCCACCCGACCGTGCTGGTCATCGAGGACCTGCACTGGGCAGATGAAGCGACGGTGGCGTCGCTCGAGACGGTGACCGCGCGACTCAGCGACGCCCCGCTGGTGGTCGTGCTGACCTACCGCGGCCAGGACGCGCGGCAGAGGGCCGCGGTCTGGGACGCCATCCGCGCGGTCGACCGTCATGGGAGACGCGAGCGGCTGGTGCTGGAGCCGCTCACCGCGTTCGGGACCGCTGAGCTGTTGCGGAACCTGCACGGTCGTCGCGATCTGCCCCCGCGCTTCTCGACCCGGCTCCACGCCGAGACCGGGGGGAACCCCCTGTTCGTCCTCGAGACGCTGGAGGCGCTGGTCGAGCAGGGCACCCTGGACGCCGCCGTGGACGGGGCGCTGCCGCTGCCGGGGAGCATCGCGGACGTCATCGCAACGCGGTTAAAGACCCTCGGCGAGGACGCACGCGCCGTCCTGGCGATCGCGGCCGTGCACGGAGGACCGGTCGACCTCGAAACCCTCCGGCGGGCGGCCGCCATCCCGGTCGACCGAGCCCTCGGCGCGTTGGACGAGCTGCTCAGGCGCGGCCTGCTGATCGAGCACGGAGACGGGTACCGCTTCGCACACGACCAGATCGGGCGGGTCGTGGAGCGGACGATCGACGACGCGGACAGGGTGGACCTGCATCGGCGTCTGGCGACCACTCTCGCCGAGACCCGCCCCGACGACGTCGAAGCGCTCGCTCACCATGCGCTCGCTGGTGACGTGTTGCCGACGGCCCTGCGCTACCTGGCCGCGGCGGCGGAACGAGCGGAGTCGCTGGCGGCCTTCGAGACGGCTGCCCGCCACTACGCGCAGGCCACCGCGCTCCTCGGCCGCGTCCCCGTCACCGTCGACGAGCGCTACCGCGTGCTGGCCGCCTACGAGACGGTCGTCGAACTGCTCGGTGACCGCCACCAGCAGGACCGGCTCCTCGCCGAGCTCGCCGTCCTGGCGGGAAGCGACCCGGCACGCCAGGCCGATGTCCACCGCCGCCGCGCGATGCTCCACGCCCACACCGACCGGTTCGACCTCGCCGAGCAGGAGGCCCGTGCCGCACTCACCCTCGATGAGGGCAGCCGGCACGCCTCACTGATGACGCTGGGAACGGTCCTGCGTTGGGCCGGTCAGGTATCGGACGCCGCCGCCTGCTTGGAAGAGGCCGTCTCGCTCGGGGGCGATCCCGCTGCTGTGGCCGAGGCCAACCGTGCGCTGGGCGCCGCCCTGCACGAGCTGCGCCGCTACCCGCAAGCCGTCACAGCCCTGACGCGCGCCCTGGAAGCCTTCGACGAGCTCGGCGACCTGCGGGGACGCGCGCTGTCGCTCGGGGCACTGGCCGCGGTGGCGATGGAGACCGGCGACAGCGCCAGCGCGGAGGCGCGCTACCGCGCTGCGGTGCAACTGGACCTGAAGATCGGCTTCCGGGAAGCGGAGGGCCGAGACCGCCTGAACCTGGCGAACCTGCTCGCGTCGATCGGTCGACCGCAGGAAGCGCTCGACCAGTACGGCGCCGCAGCGGCGATCTTCCGCGACATCGGGCACGGACGGGGTACCGCGATGGTCCGGATGAACGCCGCGTGGCTCCGCGCGAGCGTCCTGGGCGAGTTCGACGTCGCCGAACACGACGCCCAGGCGGCCCTCAGCTACTTCCGCGACATCGGCGACGAGCGCGTGCAGGCGTTCTGCCTCGGGATCCTCGGCGACATCGAGCGGCAACGGGGGCGGCTGGACCCCGCGCGAGCCCGGCTGGATGACGCCACCGCTCTCGCGACCGGGGCGGGTGACCCCTGGGTCCTGGCGCAGCTGTCGTTCGGTGCCGCATCCGTGGAGCTGTCAGCTGGCGACCACGAACGGGCGTTGACGCACGTGGACGAAGCCGCGTCGGTGTGCCTCGACCACGGCTTCGCCGACCTGGCCGTCGCCGTGCGGGCGCAACGTGGGCTGGGGCTCCTGGGCGTCGGACGGTTCGACGACGCTGTGGCGGCGACCACGGAGGCGGTCGCCGAGCTACGGCCCGGGGTTCCTCGGCCGTGGCTTGTCCACGACGCGCACCGGCGGGCGTTGTCGGCTGCCGGCCGATCGGAGGAAGCCCAGGAGTCCCTGGCCTCCGCCCGGTCGGCGCTGCTCGACGCGCTCGCGGATCTCACTGAGAACGAACGCGACGCCGCGATCGAGCGGATCGCCGAGCACCGTTCGATCGTCGAGGACTGGGAGTCCGGCCGACCCCCGGAGATCCGTGTCCAGCTCGCCGCCGCTGCTGCTCCGACCGGCCGGCCACTACGCGACGACGAGCGCGTCCCCGTCACCTTGCACCTCGCTGACGGTCACGGCCTCGCCGCAGCCGACCGTCGCTGTCGGCTCCTTCAGATCGTCGACGAGGCCTGGGCGCAGGGCGCCGCCCCGACCGTCGAGGACCTCGCGGGGCTCTTGCAGGTCAGCGTCCCCACCATCTACCGGGACCTCAAGGCGCTGCGGGCCACCGGTCACCAGGTCCACACCCGGGGTAGCCGCGCGAGCTGAGCGTGACAGGCAAGTCCGGGGCGGCCGCGTCGCACGTTGAGACAGCAGCGAGATAGGCCTCCGTCATCTTGCGCGGTGCAACGTCGCACAGCGTAAGGAGACCGAATGCGCCGCATCCTCGTGACCACGCTCGTGACCGTCCTGACCACGGTGATGGCCAGCCCCGCCTGGGCCGTCTTCAACATGGGGTAGCGCGGGACACGGCGACAGCGCTCGCCGTCCGCTGCCTGATCCGAAGAGCCGGCGCCGCTCGCCGTCACCGCTAGACGGATACTGTCGGACGTCGCCGCTGGGCCAGGTTGGGCGACGATGTTCGGGGCTCACCCTCCTACCTTGAGACCACCGACGAGGTGAGGTGAGCGTGAAGCTGTCCCATGTGCCACTACGGCTGACGACGGGCGTGTTCTTCCTGAACTCCGGGCTCGGGAAGCGGCAGGCACCTCGGGAACAGGCGGAGACGTTCCACAGCATGGCGACGACTGCCGTCCCCGCGGTCGAGCGGATCGACCCTGAACCGTTCACCAAGACGCTGTCGGCGAGCGAAACGGCACTGGGCGTGGCCCTCGTCAGTCCCGTCATCCCATCTTGGCTGGCCGGCCTGGGACTGACGGCCTTCTCCATCGCCACGCTCCGCCTCTACCTCAACGCCCCCGGGATGACCGAGGAGGACAACGTCCGCCCGACCCAGGAGGGGATCGGTGTCGCCAAGGACCTGTGGATGTTGGGGATCGGTCTGGCCCTGATCATCGACGATCTGCGCGGCTGACGCCCACTTTCCCGTTCGTCGGACGGCCGTTCGTTTCCCCCACGTCCGTTGGGGAGTGGAGGTGGAAGCGCGACGTCCCATCCCCCACTCTGTTGGTGAGGCAGACCACGAGACCGCGATGAACCAAGGAGCGAACGTATGCCGACGACCATCCGAAAGAGCATCGAAGTCAATGTCGACCGCACAACCGCGTACAACCAGTGGACGCAGTTCGAGGACTTCCCGAAGTTCATGAACAACGTCGAGCAGGTCCGACAGGTCGACGACGTGACGCTGCACTGGAAGGGCAACATCGCCGGTGCCGAACGCGAGTGGACCGCAAAGATCACCGAGCAGCGGCCGAACGAGCGCATCGCGTGGCGCGCTGAAGGTGAGGTCACCCAGGCCGGCACCGTGACCTTCGAGCCGCTCGACGGCCAACGCACCCGCGTGAACCTCGAGCTGGAGTTCGAGCCCGACGACTGGCGCGAGAAGGTCGCCGACGCGGTGAACATCACCGATCGTCGCGTCCAGAGCGACCTCGAGCGCTTCAAGGAGTTCATCGAGGAGCGCGGCGGTCAAGAGACCGGCGCGTGGCGCGGTGAGGTCTAAGACGAGCACGAGGTCGGGTAACCACCTGTCGTGCGTCAACCGAGGCCCGGGCGCAGCGCCCGGGCCTCGTTCACGTCGGGGCGTACGGTGGAGCACGTCGGGAGGCGCGCATGGACCTCGGCGAGGCCCGCCGGCCCTACGAGATCGGGTACATCGGCTCATTCGTGTTCCCGCTCCCGCCTGAGGAACTGTGGGGCGACATCCAGCGGCTCGATCGCTACGAGCAGTGGTGGGGATGGCTGCGCAACGTCGAGGTGGACGGTTCGGGACTCCGCCGGGGGACGGTTCTGCGCGGGGTCATCGTCCCGCCCGTGCCGTACCGCATGCAGGTCGGGATCCGACTCGTGGAGTGTCGCCCGGCGGAACGGATCGACGCCTCGGTCCGCGGTGACCTCAGGGGCCCGGCGCGGCTGCGGATCCGCCCAGTCGACGGTGGGTCGTGTGTGCGCATCGGGTGGCGGTTGGAGATGCGCAAGCCGTCGATGCGGGCGGCCGCCCGGGTGGCGTACCCGGCGCTGCGCTGGGGCCACGACCATGTCGTCCTTCAGGGGGTGGACGGCTACTGGCGCCACCTCCGCCGGGAGGGGCTCGCGGAGTGAGTTGCCCCGGGTCTAGCCGAAGGCCAAGCGGGCGGCGACCAGCGCGGCGCCCAAGAGCAGCATGCCCCACGACAGCGCGCGCAGCGCCTCCTCCAGCGGGGCCAGCACGAAGCTCTCGTCGAAGCGACGCGTCGAGGCGCCGTCGGAGGCGGCGACGTGGATCTCGACCCGGTCGGTCTCCCGACGCACGAACCGCGCGGGTGTGCTCAGCGCCCGCTGCGCCCACGACACCGCGAACGCAGCGCCGGCTGCGAGGATCGCCGGCCCGGCCAGCCGCTCGGCCTGGGCGTAGTATGCGGTGACGACCGGGAACGCGCCCCAGGCCGCCGCGAAACCGGCGTGGGTGTGCAGACGTCCACCCAACAGCTCCAGGTTGTACCCGACGACGAGGACGACTCCGATCGCGATCAGCGCGATCGCCCCGGCCACGAACCCGGGGCCCGCAGCGACACGGATCAGCATCACGATCCCGATCGCTGCCGCCGCGGCCAGTGACAGGCCCGAGGCGACCATCAGCACCCGGTCGGAGATGGCGGTCGACAGCGGCCGACCGTTGAGTTCGTCGAGCGCGTGCGCCGCGATCCCCAGGGCCAGGAAGAACGCCACCAGCGTCGCCACCAACCTGCCCACGTCCAGCTGCGGCGCCAGGCCGGCACCCAGCGCGACGTAGCTCAGATGCCACAGGGTGTACGGGGGATGCAGGATCGTCCACCAGTCCCGCCAGCCTCCGGAGCCGGCGGCGTAGAACGCGGGGCGTCGCTCCCCGGCCTTGGGTCCGGGGCGTTCAGCCACCGGCTCTCCTCCCCCATATGACCGCACCGCCACCGAGGCTCATGATGCGGTGGTCGACGGCGACGATCCCGGCGTCGTGCCACGCCGCCAGCATCCGGGCCACCGGCCAGTGGCGGCCGTGCTCGCTGATGCTCGGCCCGAGGAAACGCCCCACCTCGTACCACGACCGACCCGCGAGAGCGCCCAACGCGGGGAGACCGACCCGGGTGTACAGCCACCACAGCCCGCGCCACGCGGCCTGCGCGGGGACGTGGAACTCGAGCGACGCGATCACGCCACCGGGGGCCACCACACGCGCCAGTTCGCGGAGCGTGGCCGGTGGATCGGCGACGTACCGCATCAGGTAGGTGAAGGTCAGCGCATCGAACGTCGCGTCGGCGAACGGCAGCTGCTCCGCCCGCCCGACCGCCAGCCGGATCCGGTCTGCCTGACCGTCCTCGGCGACCGCTGCCTGTCCCCGGCGCAGCATCTGCTCGGTCAGGTCGATCCCGGTCACGTCCGCGCCCGTGCGGCGGGCCAGCTGACGGGCCACCCCCGCCGTGCCGGTGGCCACGTCCAGGACCGTGCCGGGCCGGGCCGCGACCACCTGGTCGACCATCGTCCGCCGCCACCGGCCGTTCTGCCCGAACGACAGCACCTCAGCCAGCACGTCGTAACGCGGCGGCAGACCACGGAACAGCCGCCGGGCGGAGTCGTTGCGGTCGGTGGCGGTCGGTGGGGCAGGTGCGCTCATGGCCGTCGTACCGTAGACGTGAGGAGGTGAGGTGTGAGCCAGCACGGTTGTGACGTCCTGGTCGTCGGCGCTGGGCCTTCAGGGTGCGTGGCGGCGCTGGTCCTGGCCAGGGCCGGCGCCCGCGTGGCCATCGTCGACAAGGCGATCTTCCCCCGCGACAAGGCCTGCGGCGATCTGGTCGGTCCACGCGGTGTGCAGCTCCTCGATGATCTCGGGATCGACACGCCCGGCGCGCTCGACGTCACCGGGATGCGGGTGGTCGGCCCGACCGGACGTGCCGTTGACCATCCTCGTCACCTCGGGCGGACCTACGCCGATCACGGGATCATCGTCCCGCGTGTCCGGTTCGACGCCCACCTGTTGGAAGCCGCACGCGACGCCGGCGCCGACTTCCGCCGCGCGTCGGCGACCACACCGATCATGGGGCGAGACGGGCTGGCCGGCTTCGCGCTGTCCGACCGCAGCCGCGTTCACGCCGATGTCGTGGTGGGGGCCGACGGGGCGCTGAGCACGGTCGGGCGGGCGACCGAGCTCGTCGCGCCGACGGCCGCACTGTGGGGCCTGGCACTCCGCTGGTACGTCGACGCCGACGTCGATGTGCCCACCATCGTGCTGTGGGAACCGCAACGGTGGCGGGCGTTGCCCGGCTACGGCTGGCTCTTCCCCGGCCCGGACGGTCGGGCCAACGTCGGGCTGGGGATCGGGGCGCTGCACGACCGGCGTGGCGGCGCGCAGCTCGCCCCGCTGGTCGACCGCTTCTTCGCTGACCTACACCGCAGCCGCATGCTGCAACGGCCTCCAGACCCCGCGACGCGACGAGGTGGATGGCTGCGGCTCGGGATGGTGGGGGCCGTCCCCGGCCGTGATCGGGTCCTCCTCGTCGGCGACGCAGCCGGCCTCGTCAACCCGCTGCAGGGAGAGGGGATCTGCCAGGCCATGGGCAGCGGACGGGGCGCGGCTGAGGCGATCCTCGCCCAACCCGGGTGTCCAGCGCCCGCGTACCGCCGCTTCGTCGCTCGGTCCTACGCCCGGTTCCACGGCGTGAACGCCGCTGTCCACGCGGCACTCCTGCCCCGTCCCCGCGTGGCGGCCGCCGCGGGACGTGTGCTGACCGCCCCGGCCATCGGACGCGCCGTGGCCAGCGGGTGGGCCGTGTACTGGAACGACCTCCTGGACGGAGCGCGACCGAGCTGGGCTGCGGCGGTGGCGGCCACGGGGTCGACGGCCGCGAACGTCCTCACCAGACGCAGCCGGACCCGCCGAGGGGTCACCTGGTCGGTGACCGCCGATCACGAGCGGCGAGCGGCGGGAGCCTCGACGGTCGGTTCCGGCGTCGGCCGGCGCTCCGTCAGCTGATCGACGCCACCGCGGCGAGATCGCAGGGTCACGCGCGAGCGACCTCCTCCCAGGTTCGTCCCCCGTCGTGGCTGCGTTGCAGGCTGCGCGGTTCCTCGGTGACCACCCACACCGCGCCGTGACCGTCACCAGCCCGGGCCGCTGGCCGCCCCGGCAACACACCGGGCTGGGTGACCACCTGCCACGTCCTGCCGCCGTCCTGTGACGTCTCGATGCCCCGTTGTGTGACCGCGACCGCCTGGTCGGATCCGTCACCGACGTACGCGACCGAGAACGCGCCGGCCCCGACGACCCGGG
>JALYHG010000149.1 GCA_030776725.1 Actinomycetota bacterium | reverse complement strand
ACCGCGAGGAGGTCCGCGGCGCGCAGCGTCACCACGGACGCAGCCGCGGGCCGCAGCGGCACGGCCGCTCGGCGAACCACGCTCGCCACGCGCAACGGCTCACCCAGCCGCAACGGCAGGACGTGGTTCCCGGCCAGGGAGACGTGCAGAGCGGCCAGCGCCTGACCGAACCGCAGCTGCGGTAGCACCCGGCGCCACACCGCCGCGCGGACGACGAACGCCGCGGCGTACGCGGCGAGCACCGCGGTCAGCCTCAGCGGGTGAGCGACCACCGCACGCGCCGCTGTCGCGAGCGCAGCACCGTCCACGATGCGTGCAACGACCACGACCGTGGCCGCTGTGACCACGGCGACGGCGACCCACCCGCCCGAGCGAGGACGGCGGCCTGCCCTCACGGATCTCCCCAAAGTTGACTGGCCAGGTGAGGTTAGGCTCCCCTAATGTCCCGCGTCCAGAGCGGCGGGGCGCCGCTCGCACGATCGGAGATCGACGTGTCCCTGGCTGTGGTCACCGGCGCGTCCGGCTTCATCGGACGCCACCTCGTCCGCCGCCTGGCCGCCGACGGGGTGGACGTGTGCGGGGTCGACCGCCGGCCGCCGCCCCGCGGCGCTCCCGGATCGGCGGTCGTCGCGGACCTCGCGGAACACCATCCGGCGGTCGATGCGATCCTGCGCCGGGCCGGCGTCGTGTACCACCTCGCGGGATGCCCCGGGGTCCGTGATGACGGTCCCGGCGTCGCGGTCCGCCGGTGGCGGGACAACGTGGTCGCCGCCGAGCACGTCCTCGACATCGTCGCCGACCGGGTGCCGGTGGTGGTCACGTCCTCCTCGTCGGTGTACGGCGGTGCCGCCCACACGCCCACCGGCCTGCGTCCGTGCCGCGAGAGCGACCGGTTGCGTCCGCGCGGCGGGTACGCCCGGTCGAAAGCGGTCCTGGAACGCCGCTGCGCCGACCGGGTGGCGCGCGGAGGGCTGGTCGCGGTGGCTCGGCCGTTCACGGTCGCCGGTGAGCACCAGCGCCCCGACATGGCCATCGCCCGGTGGCTGGACGCAGCACGCAGCGGAGGTCCGCTGGCGGTGTTCGGCTCGTTGCGCCGGGTCCGCGACGTCACCGACGTGGGACACGTGGTCGACGGGCTGGTGCGCTTGGCGGCGTTGCGCCGGCCCGCCACGGTCAACCTGGGGACCGGCGTGGGCTACGCCCTGGCCGACCTCGTCGCGGCAGTCACCGCGGTCGCCGGTCGGGCGCCGGTCGAGATCCTCCCCGCACACGTCGACGAGGTCCCGGCGACGCTGGCGGACACCGCACGGTGCGAACGGCTGCTCGGCTTCCGACCGATGACCGACCTCGCCGATCTCGTCGCCCGTCAGTGGGACGCAGCGGATGTCCCTGCTCCCGACCTGGTGGAGGCACCGTGATGCGACCCGAGCGTGGCACCACGTCGACCGGGCCGACCGGCACACGCGCCGTGGGGCGACCCCGGCGCTGCCTCGGCCGCCGCCTTCGGCTGGGCACCGCGGCGATCCTGGTCGGCCTGCTCGCGGCCGCAGCGTCGGCGTGCGCCGGGGGCGGGGATGCGCTGACGATCTACTCCGGCCGTGGCCGCAGCCTGGTCGGGCCGCTCCTGGACCGCTTCGCGCAGGAAGCGGGCATCCCCATCGAGGTCCGCTACGGCAACTCGGCGGAGCTGGCGCTGCTGATCAGCGAGGAGGGCGAACGCACCCCAGCGGACGTCTTCTACGCACAGAACCCCGGTGCCGTCGGTTTCCTCGCCGAACGCGACCTGCTGCAGCCTCTGTCCGACACGATCCTGGGGACCGTCGATGCGCGCTTCCGCAGCGATCGCGGGCATTGGGTCGGGGTGACCGGCCGCCAACGCGTGCTGGTCTACAACACCGAGCAGGTGGACGAGGCGCAGCTGCCACGATCGGTGTTCGATCTGTCCGAGGAGCGCTACCGCGGACGGGTCGGGGTGGCTCCCACCAACGGTTCGTTCCAGGACTTCGTCAGCGCGATGCAGCAGGTGTACGGCGAGGAACGCACGCTGCAGTGGCTGACCGAGCTGGCCGACAACGACCCCCGCACTTACGGGAACAACAACGCCATCGTCGAGGCGGTCACGCGCGGCGAGGTCGCCATGGGCCTGGTCAACCACTACTACAACCAACGCTGGCTCGACGAGGATCCGACCCTGCCCAGCCGCAACCACGTCTTCCCCGACGGCGACATCGGGGCACTGCTGATCGCCTCCACCGTCAGCGTCCTGTCCGACGATCCACGCGCGCAGCGGTTCGTCGAGTTCCTCGTCTCCGAGGAGGCGCAGCGGTACTTCGCCGAGGAGACGTTCGAGTACCCGCTGGCCCGCGGTGTCGAGCCCGCTGCGGATCTGCCGCCCCTGGACAGCCTCACCCTCCCGAAGGTCGACATCGAGGAGCTCGGCGATGAGCTGCGCAGCACGATCGATCTGATCGAGCGCAGCGGGCTGCGCAGGTAAGGGGTCGCTCTCGACGGTGGAACCGCTCACGTCCGCGCCGCCACCCCAACGCGCGCTGCGTCCGCAGCGGGGGGTGGCACCCGAGGCCCCGGGTCCCGCCCCGCGCTGGCTGGCCACCGGCGCGGTCGCGGTGGGGACGGTCTTCGCGGTCCCGTTCGGCTACCTCGTGGTCCGCAACCTCGCCGACGTCCGCCGGTCCGCTGCGCTGCTCGTGGCACCCGCCGCGGTCGCGCCGCTGGTGCGATCGCTGGTCCTTGCCG
>JALYHG010000148.1 GCA_030776725.1 Actinomycetota bacterium | reverse complement strand
TGTCGCGGCCGGTCGCGGCCGGCGACGCGGTGCTGGTCGGCGCCGACTGGGGCGGCGACCCGGACGTGGAGGTGCACCTGCGCGTCCGGCGCGGTGAGCGCTGGGAGGAGTGGGTCGACCTGCACCTCCCGCACGACGAGCACGCACCCGATCCGGGGACGGCTGAGGCTGCGCGCGACGTGCGCACCGCAACCGACCCGGTCTGGATCGGGAAGGCTGACGCGCTGCAGCTGCGGGTGGCCGACGCCGCACCTGACGCGGTGACCCTGCACGCCGTGGAGATGCGGGGCGGCGACGGCATCGACTGGCTCCCCCCGGAGCTGCGAGGTCGCCCCGGCGCGGCGGTGGCCGCCCCGACCGAACCCACCATCGTCCCGCGCCGCTCGTGGGACCCACGCGACCAGTGCACGCCGAAGTCCCCGCCCGGGTACGCCGGCGACGTCCGCCTGGCGTACGTGCACCACACCGCATCGACCAACAGCTACAGCGCGTCGCAAGGCCCGGCGCAGATCCTGTCGTTCTGCCTGTACCACCGTGACGTCCGCGGCTGGGACGACATCGGGTACAACGCGCTCGTCGACCGGTACGGGACGATCTACGAGGGCCGTGCCGGGGGCTTGACCGAGCCGGTGATCGGCGCGCACGCGTCGGGGTTCAACGCCGGGTCGTTCGGGGTCGCCACCGTCGGCAACTTCGCCGAGATCCCCCCGCCCGACGCGCTGAAGGCCGCGCTGGTCCGCCTGCTGGCGTGGAAGCTGGACCTGCACCACGTCGACCCGCAAGGCGAGACCAAGGAGATCTCCGGCGGTGGCGCGACGAACAAGATCCCCGAGGACCGAGTGGTGACGCTCCCCACCATCCTCGGACACCGCGACACGGGGACGACCGACTGTCCCGGCGGGTACCTCTACCAGTACGTCAGCGGGCAGCTGCCGGCGGACGTCGCCGCCAGCGGGGCGCCCAAGCTGTACGGCGGGCCACGCGCCCGGGAGGAACAGCCGGTCATCGGAGAACGCCCACGGTGGGACGTCACCCTGTCGCAGTCGGCCGGGTGGGAGCTCGCGATCCGCGACGCGGACGGACGGCTGATCCGCGGCAGCCGCGGGACGGGGAGCAGCATCGAGCTGGCCTGGGACCTGCGCGACTTCACCGGCCGTGAGGTCGCGCCCGGCACCTACACCGCCCGGCTGTCCACCGCCGGCGCCACCCCGATCGAGACGACCTTCGCCGTCACCCCGGCGGTCGAGCGGCGCTACGCCTCCGAACGCATCGGGACGGCCGTGGCGCTGTCGCGGTGGGCGTTCGACCACCCCCAACGGGTGGAGGCAGGTTTCCCGATCACCCGGGACGTCGTGATCGCCTCGGCGGAGGTCTACGCCGACGCGCTGGTCGCCTCGCCGCTGGCGGGGTCGGTCGGCGCCCCGGTGCTGCTGACCGGCCGTGACACCCTCGACCCGTCGGTGGTGCAGGAGGTCAAGCGTCTGGGGGCCACGACGGCGTGGCTGGTGGGCGGCGAGGCGCGCCTGTCGAAGCAGATCGAGACCGATCTCGATCAGCGCACCGACGTGGGCACGGTCCGGCGGCTCGCTGGCCCCACCCGGTACCACACCGCCGGCCAGGTGGCTTGGGAGATCGTCAAACGCGAGAAGCCCTCCGAGGTGCTCCTCGCGCTCGGCGGCCACTCCGAGCCCAGCCGCGCCTTCCCGGACGCGTTGGCCGCCGGGGCGTTCGGCGCCGCTGAGGACCTGCCTGTCCTGCTCGTCCAGCAAGACAGTCTGCCCGAGCCCACCCGCTGGGCGCTCAGCCACCGCCCCGTTGGCGACCGCGCCGACCCGGGCGCGTGGGCCAAGACCGTCACCGTGTTCGGCGGGAGCAAGGCGGTCACCGACCAGGTCGCCGCCGAGGCGGTCCGGGTCGCCGGTGGCGCCACCCTCGAGCGTTTCGCGGGTGTGACCCGGTACCACACCGCCCAGCTCGCGGCTGACGACCTGCTCCGTCGCTGGGCGGAAGCACCCACCGATCCGAACTCGTACAGCA
>JALYHG010000147.1 GCA_030776725.1 Actinomycetota bacterium | reverse complement strand
GCCAAGGCTCAGCTCGCTGCCCGTGTGGTAGATCGGGTCGTAACCGGGCCGAAGCGCACCCTCAATGAACAGAACAGCAACGAACACCACGGCCGCCGCCACCCCGATAAGAAGTAGTATCTCAGTCCCGACTTTGAAGGGTTGAGCGCATATCTGCAGGTCAGCGGGGGTGCGCGGCGACGCGTTTGTCCCTACACCCACAACATGTTGGGGTGCCGGACGGTCAGTTCAGTGGATGGTGGGCTTGGTCCAGGCGCGGGTGTCGACGTCGAGGGCGTCGAGGATCTGCTCTTGGAGCCGGGTGCGGCGAGTGACGGCGTCGATGGTGGTGTCTCCGGCGGTGAGGGTGACCTGGCGGATGCGGTCGAGCTCGTCGATCGCGCGGGGGGCTGTGAGGTGCTGGTCGGGCAGGTCGGGGTCGCGCACGTCGACGCCGGCGAGGGTGTTGCCGAGGAGCGTTTCGATCACGGCGGCCAGGACGCAGATGGCGATGTGGCCGCGTACGCGGGTCTCGGTCCAGTGGAAAATCGGGCGCAGCCCGAGGAAGTCCTTGAGGACACGGAACCGGTTCTCAACCAGCTGCAACGACCTGTAGGCCGCCAGCACCCCGGCAGCGTCCGCGGTGGCTCGGTCAAGGGAGGTGACCAGGACGTAGTGGCCGGCGAGCAGCTCGTCGTAGGCGAGCGCGTCATGGTCGTAGTCGTAGACGAACCGTGCTTCGGCCACGTCGGAGATGTCGAACAGGCGCTTGACCGGCGAGCGGGCAACGATGGTGGCGGCGGCCTTGGCGATCTCGGTGGCCTCGACGAGGTCGCCGCGGCGCACGCGGTCCTCGAGGGCGCGCAGTCGCGCTTCGGTCTTGGCGATCAGCTGCAACCGGCGGACGGTGTCGCGGCGTTGCCGGGCGTCGGAGAACACCACCACGTAGCGGCGCCCGTCGTGGTCGACGTCGCACACGCGGCTGGAGAAGCGGGCGACCTCCACCCACGCGTCGGTGTCGGCGTCGGCGGCTGCGGCCAGTACCGCGGCGACATCTTGACGGCCGTGGAGCTTGGTCGCGAACAGCCAGTGGCAGCCGGCGTGCTCGACGTCGACGATGTTGGCCTCGGAGATCAGCCCGCGGTCGGCCACGACACAGATCCGCCCGACCGCGAACCGCTCGACCAGGTCGGCCAGGACGTCCGCGAGGGTGGTGACGTCGCTGGTGGCGCCGGCGAACACGTGATGCGCGATCGGGATCCCATCCCCTGAGCACAACAGCCCGATCACGATCTGGGGCCGGTCGCCGCGCTTGTCACGCGAGTACCCGAACGCCTTCGACGGGAACCTGGGGTTGGGGGCCGGATCGCCCTCCACGTACGACGAGGTGAGGTCGTAGCAGGCCAACGTGAGGTTGAGGTTGGTCAGGTCGCACACACGGCTGTAGACGTGCCGCTCGACACCATCCTTGGAATTCTCGAGCACGTCCAACGCCCGGTAGTACTGCTCCAACGTCGGGAACGAGAACCCATCCGGGGCCACGACCTGCTCGGCGATCCACCGGTGGGTGCGCCGCTTGGAGCCCGGGTCGCACAGCCTGCCCGCGACCATCGCGAACACCGCATCGGCCAGCCGGAACGGCAGCTGCTCGGCATCGCCGATCTGGTCGAACAGGCCGTCGAGCTCGAGCTTGTCCCACCACGCCTTGATCGTGGCGGTCGCGCCGATCGCGGGGGCCTGTTCAGCGTCGAGCTCGTCGACGTCGATCCAGCGGCGCTCGGCATGAGCGGTCAACGCCGCGATGATGCGATCGAGCTCGCCCGACTCACGCAGCGCCGCGGCCTCACCCAGCCGGAACAGCGTGCGGTGCGTGTTGGTGCCGTTGACGCGGACCGACTCCACCAGCGACAGATACTCGTATGTGCGGTTGGCCCTGCGAACCCGCTTGGTCTTGAGGAACATGGCCCGGATAATCGCGTATTCGCCCCGTTGACGCAAGCACCGCCCGGCGCGTGTTGTCCCTACATCCCGGACTCGGCCGGACGCTAGACCGCCGAGAATCGCCCCAGAACTGCCGAATCCGTGCTCCGCGACCCACGAAACCACCCGATCTCGTCAAAGTCGGGTCTCAGGGGGTCGCGTGGTGCTCGCACTGGGTGCCGGATGGGCGCAGCGCGACTACGTGGAGTACGGCTACGGCTTCCCCGACGCGCGCACCCGCCTCGACCACCTCGCCACGACCCTCGAAACGGTCCGCGATCGCCTGCCCCGACTCAACCCCCCTCCCAAGGGTGACCTGCCGATCATGGTGGGCGGCGGCGGTGAACAGGTGACCCTGCGTCTGGTGGCCGCCCACGCCGACTGGTGGAACGCTTTCGGGCCAGCCGAGCAGTACGCGCGGAAGAGCAGGGTCCTCGACGAGCGCTGTCGTGACATCGGCCGCGACCCTGCAGACGTCGTCCGCACCGCCCTGCTCCAGCCCCACGAGATCGACGACGTGGAGGCCTTCATCGACGCCGGCGCCCGGCACGTGATCGTCAGCCTCCCCCCGCCCTACGATATGGAGCCGGTCGAGCGGGTGATCGCGGTCGCCGCGGCCGGCTGAGGACACCTGCGGTCCGCAACGTCGACCTGGACCTCAGCTGGGGACCCCGTAGCCCTCCTCGAGGAGGATGTCTCCGTTGACGGTGATGTAGTACACCCGCCAGTTGTAGTAGGTGCGGTAGTAGTGCGGGTACTCGCGCATCACACGGGCGTGGTCCTCGATCGCGTCGACGTACAGCTGGCTGTGGTTGTAGGCGTACAGGGCTCGGCGCATGTTCCCGGGAGCACCGTGTGCCACCAGGTACCGCGCTGCGGCGCGGATGGCGTCGCGGGGATCGTCGATGTCGCCCTCCCCGTACGCTTCCCACGTTGCGGGCATGAACTGCATCGGACCGCGGGCTCCGGCGGTGCTCGTCCCACGGATACGGCCCATGCGTGACTCGACGAAGTGGATCGCGGCCAGGTAGGACCAGTCGACGCCGAACTCCGCCGCCGCCGCGTCGTAGTGAGCCCGCAGCTCGTCGACCGGTGGAGCGGGGATGATCCGCCAGTCGGGGAGTGCCTCGCGGGGCTTGGTGAGCTTGCGCAGCTGGGTGCCGGCGTGGATGTTCAGGTCGAACGCGGTGTGGAACTCGGGCGGAAGTGCCGCCTTGGCGGTCGGCCGCCAGTCGAGGTTGACGACCAGGTCGCGGTACGCCTGCTGCTGGAGCCACGCCCACGCCCGAACCGCCTCGTCGGACGTCTCGGGCGACGCCAGAGTGGTTTCGGCCGTGGCTAGGGCCTCGGCGAGCTCGTTCGGGTCGGTGAACGGCGAGACGTCCGATGGCGGGGTCGGGCCGGTGGGGGTCGGGCTCGGCGACGGTTCCGCGGATCCCGAAGCCGCGGGCGAGGCCGTGTCTGCCGCGAGTGGCGAGGGTGGGCCGGCGCTGTCGGTGGAAGCCGGCGAGCACGCCACGACAGCGGCGCACACGGCGGCGAGGGCGGCGTGGCGGAACATCGCGGCGAGCCTACGGGGGGCAGGGGCGCGGAGCGACCCACCGGCCGCGGTGTCGTACGGGTGTGGTTGCGTTGTGGTTGCGGTGTGGTGTTGGTGGGCGGGGTGGCAACTACGCTGGCAGCCGTGGAGCGCACCTGCCCTGCCTGTGGCACGCCCGCGGCCGCGCCCGACGGGGCGCACTGTCACGCGTGCGGGGCGCAACTGCCGTCGGAAGGGTCGCCGTCTGCCGGCTCGAACCCGGCCGGGCACCCGTCGGGCCTGTCCAGCGAGGTCCGCAACTGGGCGATGGCCGCGCACCTCAGCGCCTTCCTCGGCGCCTGGGTGGCGCTGGCGCTGCTCGGGCCGCTGGTGGTGTGGCTGATCAAGCGGGACGATCATCCGTTCATCCGGGCGCACGCCAGGGAGGCGCTCAACTTCAACATCTCCGTCCTGATCTACCTCGCGATCGGGGTCGTCCTCGCGTTCGCCTTGATCGGGATCCCGCTCCTGATCGTGCTTGGGATCGCCTGGCTGGTGTTGACGGTCGTCGCCGCTGTCCGCGCCACCAACGGCGAGGACTACCGGTACCCGTTGACGATCCGCTTCGTCTCGTGACGCCGCGACGTGGTGGGCTGGGAGCGCCGACAGCCGACCGGTGCGGACAACAGGACACCGAGCGATGACCGCACCTCCGCCCCACGAGACTCCCAGGGCCGACCGCGACCTGGAGTGGGACTGGTCGTCCAACGCGACCGACTACACCAACGAACTCCTCGACGAGGGCGGCTGGGGATCGATGGCTGCGGCGCACGCCTGGTCCGACACGTCGGACAACGAGGACCCACCGCAGACGAAGCAGGCCTACAAGCTGCCTCACCACCGTGTGATCGACGGGCAGATCCGGGTCGTGCTCGAAGGGGTCCGCAGCGCCATGAACATCCTGGCGGCGACCCGCTTCCAGCCGCAGGACTACCGCGTCGATCTTCCCGCCGATGAGGTCGCCGGCGTCTACGAGCACCTGGCGGCCCACCTCCGCCAGTTCGACGAGGACCCACCCGACATCCTCAAGGGTTGGTCGTCCGACGATGGGTGGCCTCCCATCTGACTCGGAAGTTGACGGCATCGCCCGCGCGCCGTTGCCTGTACGGCCCGCAGAAGGGAACAGGTCGTGGGCGAAGGCAGCGAGCTCGAACGCGTCGCGCGGGCGGTCGACGAGCATGAGGGTGACGACAGCGACCTCGTCGTCGTCCGCTTCGACGGCGAGGACGGCCAGCGCCGCCCCGACGAGCACATCGCGCACCCCGCCAAGCTGATCCGGATCGCCACGATGATCCAGCGGTTGCTCGTCGAACTGCGCGATGTCGAGCTCGACGAGGCCAGCCGGCGTCGCGTCGTCGACATCTACAACCGCTCGCTGGAGGGTCTGCGCGACGTGCTGTCCGACGACCTCCGCGACGAGCTGTCCCACATGGTGATCCACCGCCTGGCGGCCGAGGATCCACCGACGCCCTCCGAGCTGCGGGTCATCCACGCCCAGCTCGTGGGTTGGCTCGATGGCCTGTTCCAGGGTGTCCAGGCGTCCATCGCGAGCCAGCAACTGGCGGGGGCGCAGCAACAGCTCGCTCGCATCCGGCAGCAGCCGGCCCTGGGACCAGGTCGGGCTGATGCGCCGGCCGGGGGAGCGCCCGGCCAGTACCTGTAACAGCGGCGCGCCCCGCGCTGGGCTGCCATCAGGGTCGGACCGAACGGGAGCCGACATGCGTGAGGTGTCCCTGCACGTGCCGCCGGGTCGAGGTGGCGAGCTTGCCCGCGCCGCCGCCGAACGCGGCGCGGTGGCGATCAGCCGGATGCTGGCGCACGACGCCGACGGCGACGAGGTCGAGGTGGTCGCCGCGACCGTGCCCAACGTCGTCGTCGAGGAGCTGATCGGCCTCGCCGAGCGAACCGGGCCGCTCGAGGCGACGATCCCGTCGACGTCCGTCTTCGCGCTCGAGCCGCCGGCGGACCAGCCATCGGAGGTGCTGCTCGACGTCACACCGCGGAGCGCGATCGAGATCGTGCTCGCCGGACAGGAGAGTGCCGGGTCGTGGCGCGGCTTCCTGAGCTTCGCGATCACGGCGGGGATCGTGGTCTGGACTGGCCTGTACACCGAGGTCGTCTACCTACTGACCGCCGCGATGTTGCTGGCGCCCTTCGCCGGTCCGGCGATGAACACCGCGCTGGCCCTCGCGAGCGGGCACCCGACGCTGCTCCGCCATGCGGTCACCCGGTACGCAGCGGGCATCGCTGCGACCGCCGTGGCATCCGGCGTGCTCACGGCGGTCACCCAGCAAGAGCGGATCACCGACCTCGCGACGGACGTGCTGACGGTGTCGAACGTGGCGGTGCTGCTGCCGCTCGCCGCCGGGGTGGCGGGCGCCACCTACCTGGTGCAGTCGGAGCACAGCTCCCTGGTGTCGGGCGCCGCCGTCGGCATGCTCGTCGCTGCGTCGCTGGCGCCCCCGGCGGGCGGCATCGGCATGGCAGCGGTCCTCGGCCGCACCGACCTGCTGGCCAGTGCGGTGTTCGTGGTCGCCCTGCAGTTGGTCGGGATCACGTTGAGCGCGGCCCTGGTTTTCCGGTGGTACGGGGTCACGCCAGCCAGCCGTCGCGCCGCGGACGTCCGTGAGGGGTACCTGACGCGGGGACTGCCGATCGTTGCTCTGGTCGTCGCCGCGCTGCTCGCCGTGCAGTTCCTGTCTGGTCAGGCGTTCCAGCGCTTCTCGCTCACCCGTGATGTGTCGGTGACGGTGGAATCGCTGTTCGAGGGCCGACGGGACGTCGATCTCGTCCGGGTCGACACGACCGTCCCCACGCAGCGGATCGCGGATGGCCAGCGGTTGCTGATCGATGTCGACCTCGAGTCGGCCGCGACCGACCGGCCCACCGATCAGCTCGAGCAGGCCTACGCCGAGCTGATCCGCACACACGTCGAGCGGCGGTTCGCCGACACGGTCCCGCTGGTGGACGTGACCGTGCACGCGCCACCTGGCGCTGGTTGAGCCTCGCTGGCGGGCGACGACACGTCCCCTGTCGTTGCGTGACGCGAGCCCCACGGGCCGAACCGGGGGGCGTTCAGGCGAGGAAGCCGCGCTCCGCCGCCCACTCCGCGAGCCTGTGCGACGCGACGTCGAGGATCTCGCGCCAACTGATGTCCGCATCGAGGCCCGCGGTGTCCGAGACGCACTTCACGATCCGTGCGGGAACGCCGAACCGCATGGACGTTGCGGCGACGGCGTAACCCTCCATGTCGACGAGATCGGCGGATCTGGCCAAGCGTGCGCGCTCCACGGGGTCGGTGATGAACCGGTCGCCGGTTGCCAGCCACGCGTCCGCTCCGTGAGCACCGGACAGCTCGATCGGGCCGCCCGGCAGGCGTCGACCGACCAAGGCGGACAGGGCCTCGTGGTCGAAGTCGTGCTGCACGACGGTGGCGACCTCGACGAGGTCACCCACGCGGTGTTCGCGCAGCGTCCCCGCGGTGCCTGCGTTCACCACGAGGCTGACCGGTTCGCGGGTCGTGGCGAGGTGGTGAGCGAGCGTCATCGCCGCCTGCACCTTCCCCACGCCGAGGTGCAGGACCCGTGCCCGGCCCTCGATCCCTGCGACCTCCTCGGGAAGGGCGCCGACGAAGAGGACCGACATCCGTTCCCCGAACAGCTGTCGCGAGCAGGCCAGACTCAGCGGAGGCGGACGGGAATCGAACCCGCCAGGGGGCTCAGCACCCCCTCAACGGTTTTGAAGACCTTGTCGCGGACTTCGCGTAACTGGCCGCTACGGCGGCCTAACTCCCGAAATCCGGACCGTAGGGTGCTCTGCACTGCCGTTCTCACTTCGTAACCGTTCGTGACGTTCGGCACGGTTTCGCGCCCTTGTGTTGCCCAGATGTTGCCCAGATGTTGCCCAAGCTCCGACGGCTTCGACAGGTGGACGTGCGCCGCATGCACGCTGCCGGCCGCCCCGCGGACAGTCGAGGGATTGTCTATCCACCCTTTACGCGGGGTCCGTGGTATCCGTGGCGCCGTACGCAACCGGGGAGGAGCCCCATGCTTGTCGAGCTAATCGCCGCCGAGACCGACGACCTCACGCGCCCCGAGCAGCGCGCCCTCTGCGCCCTCCTGTGGGCCGCGCGGAGCGACGGGCTATGCCTACAACGGCTGGCCCGCGAGCACGCGCCTGGGCGGCTCTAGGCGCCGTCAGCGCCGCCGGAACGACGGAGCCCCTGGCCACCATGCAGGAGCGGACACAGCGGCCAGGGGTTCCTGGCAGTGACGGGCTCGGCGGCTACGGACGCCGATTCGGACACCGACGGAGGCGAAAGGTTCTCCGTCGCAGCCTCACCCGCCTGTTGGTAGGTGGCCCGGCCCCTAGTGACGGCCATCCCAC
>JALYHG010000146.1 GCA_030776725.1 Actinomycetota bacterium | reverse complement strand
CTCCTTCGCGGCAGGCGGAGTTGCGGCTGCCCGCTGCGCTAGCCCCTGCGGCGGGGCGCTACCCGCGCGAGCCCGCCAGGTGCTTGTCGAACCAGCGCACCGCGTGTTCGGCGACCTCGTCGAGTTTTCCCGGCTCCTCGAACAGGTGACTGGCTCCCTCGACGATCACGACCTCGTGCTCGCCCCTCAGCCGCTGTGCGGCCTCCTCGTTCAAGCCGATCACCCCCGTGTCCAACCCGCCGACGATCAGCAGCGTCGGCGTGATCACCTCGGCGAGCCGGTGTTCGGCCAGGTCCGGTCGGCCGCCGCGGGACACGACCGCACCGACCTTGTCGGGCAGGTCCGCGGCTGCCGTCAACGCCGCGGCTGCGCCGGTGCTCGCGCCGAACAGACCGATCGGAAGGCCGCTCGTGTCGGCCTCCTGGTCGACCCACCGGGCGGCGTCAAGGAGCCGCTGACCGAGGAGGCCGATGTCGAAGACGTTGGCACGGTCACCCGCCTCGTCTGATCTGAGCAGGTCGAACAGCAGGGTGGCGAAACCGGCGTCGTTCAGGATCCGCGCCACGTGCTGGTTGCGTGGGCTGTCGCGGCTGCTGCCACTGCCGTGCGCGAACAGCACGACGCCTCCCGCCCCGTCTGGCACCTCCAAGTAGCCGGGCAGGCTGAGCCCGCCACCCACGTCGACGCGGACGTCACGTGGCATCGCCGCCTCCTGGCTCGTCGTAGGCGCGGGACAGCAGCTCGACGACCTCGTCGTCGCGGGTCTGGCCGAAGTCGCGGTACCAGGATCCCACCGCCATGAACGAGGCCGGAGTCTCGAGCGCGATCACCTCGTCGTAGTCGTCCTTCAGCGCCTGCACGCTGTCGGGCGGTCCGACCGGGACGGCCAGGACCGCCCGCTTCACGCCCCGTTCGCGCAGGACCTTCGCTGCCGCCGAGGCGCTCACCCCGGTGGCGATCCCGTCGTCGACCACGACCGTGGTCCGGCCTTCGATGGGGACGGCCGGGCGGCCGCTGCGGTAGCGCTGCAGGCGGCGGTCGAGCTCGTCGCGTTCCTCGTCGATGGTCGACCGCAGGTCATGCCGCGACAACCCCAGCCGGGACAGAGATCCCTCATCGAGGAGCAGGACGTCGTCCTCGCCGACCGCCCCGACGCCGAACTCGGGGTTGTGCGGGGCGCCGACCTTGCGCACGACGAGCACGTCCAGCGGCGCGTTCAGCGCCTGCGCCACCTCGTAGGCGACCGGCACGCCACCGCGGGGAAGTCCGAGGATCACCGGTTCCTCGGCGGCGAGGTCGCTGACACGCTCAGCCAGCCGACGACCGGCTTCCCGTCGGTTCTCGAACATGTCTCCAGGGTGGCAGACGACCGGCCGCTACCAGCATGAACGCCTGGTCATGTCCGGGGCTGGGCTGACCGACCGGAACTGTCCTCATCGTCGGGGAGCGCGCGGAACGGCAGCCGAGCTTGCACCTCGATGGCGGCTGCCCATGCCGTCCCGACCGCGGCACCGAACAGGACACCGGTCAGCGACGCGTCTGCGGTGACCAGCTCCGCGACGCCGACGACCACCATGGCGAACACACCGACCGCGATGAACTTGACGGCAGTGGCCCACTCCAGACGGGTGCCGGCCACCGCGACCAGGTGTGCGGCCAGAGCCGCGACGACCGCCACCGCCGTGGACGGGAACTCGGTGGCGGTGATGCGTTCGGTCACGATCGTCCGGACGACGATCGCGATCCCCGCGGCCCCGACGGTCCCAACGACGACCCGTAACGCCGCCCGCACCGACGTTCGCCGCCACGCGTAGAGGGCCATCAGCATCGTCGGCGCCGACAACCACGGCAGTTCGAACGCGCCGGCGACGACCTCGGACACCGCGGCGGCCGTCGGCGTCCGCACCTGTCCGAACCAGGCCCGCACCGGAGCATCGAACGCGGCGAGACCCTCCAGCCCGCGCACGTCGTTCAGGACGACACCGGCCAGGATCGCGCCCAGCGCGACGACCAAGAGACCGAGCGTGAGGTTCAGCCCACGCGCGATCGTCGGGTCGAACCTCCGGGCGAGCCACCGCAGCTGCGCGCCGTACCGACGCCGTAGCCAACGCGCCGGCCGGGTGGCAGCGACCCGTTCGGCGAAGGCTCTCATGCGCTCGGGTTCGCGTATCGCCCGGCGCGCCGCGACGCGGATCAGGAAGGCCACCACGATCAGGAGCAGCACCAGCAGCGACGCCGGTCCGGCGTACCGCTGGATCACGCGCCACGACCGACCAGCGACGTAGCCCAGGCAAACGAACGAGATCGCCCACACCAACGCGCTGGGAACGCTGAACAGCAGGAACCGGCCGTAGGGCATCCGGCCCAGCCCGGCCACGAACGGCAGGAACGCACGCAACACGGTCGCCCACCGCCCGAGCGCCACCGCACTGCCACCCCGATCCTGGAAGTACTGCGACGTCCGGTCGATGCGTTCCCCGAAGCGCGCACGGACCGGTTCCCACTCCGCCAGCTGGCGTCCCCAGCGCCGACCCAGCCAGTACCCGGTCGAGTCCCCGAGCGCCGCGGCGACCGCGGCGACCGAGGCCATCGTGACCAGCGAGACCTGGTCCTCTGCGGCCAGGACCCCGCCGAGCACCATCGCGGTCTCCCCGGGCGTCACCAGGCCCAGGAACGCCGCCGCCTCGCCGTACGCGAGCAGACCGATCACGGTGTACGCGACCGGACCGCTCATACCCAGGACCGCGTCGATGACCGACTGGATCACACTCTCCACGGCGCGAGCCCCGAAGGTCTACAGGTCGCGTCGCCCCGCGAACGCCCGCCCCAACGTCACCTCGTCGGCGTAGTCGAGGTCGCCGCCGACCGGGAGGCCGCTGGCGATCCGCGTGACGCGTACGCCCAACGGGCGGACGAGTCGGCTCAGGTAGGACGCGGTGGCCTCCCCCTCGACGTTGGGGTTGGTCGCGAGGATGATCTCGGTCACACCTTCGGTGTCGAGCCGACCGAGGAGCTCCTTGACGTGCAGGTCATCCGGGCCGATCCCGTCGATCGGTGAGATCGCCCCACCCAGCACGTGGTAGCGCCCGCGGAACTCGCGGGTGCGTTCGATCGCGATCACGTCACGGGGCTCCTCGACCACACACAGCAGCGCGGGGTCGCGGCGGGGGTCGCGGCAGATGCGGCACTCGTCGTGCTCGGCGACGTTCCAGCACCGCCGGCAGAACCGCACCCGCTCCTTGACCGTGACGATCGCCTCCGCCAGCCGGCGTGCGTCAGTCGGGTCTGCCTGCAGCAGGTGGAACGCCAGGCGCTGGGCGCTCTTGGGCCCGATCCCGGGCAGCCGCCCGAGCTCGTCGATCAGGTCCTGGACCGCACCCTCGTAGAGCACTGCTGGCCTACCGTTCCTCGACGGGTTGGGCGCCGAGCTCGTCGCGCAGCAGCGTCGCAGCG
Source organism: Actinomycetota bacterium (assembly GCA_030776725.1). Taxonomy (NCBI): domain Bacteria; kingdom Bacillati; phylum Actinomycetota; species Actinomycetota bacterium. The sequence goes on along the minus strand of JALYHG010000146.1, from coordinate 8,287 downwards.
TGCGTGGCGGCCGTCTGCTCGTCCACCTCCTGGCCGGTGTGCTCCGCCTCGCCGACCTCGGTCTCCTCCTGGGACAGCTCCTGCGACCGCGGCGCCGGGTCACGCGCGCGGGAGTCACCGTCGCCGGACGCGACCTCCGTGCGCAGCTGCACCGAGACGTCGCAGACCTGCTCGATGACCTTCCGGACCGCCTCAGCGTGCTCTGGCCGACCGACCTGGTCGGCGTGGAAGCTCGACGGGAACGCCAGCACCAGATCGTCGCGCTCGATGCGCGTCGGCGTTCCCGCCTGTGCGATCGCGTGCAACCGGACGCTTCGCTGCTTGAGGTGATCGAGCACCTGCCGCCAGCGCCCCGCGACCGTGCTGAACGCGTCGCCGTCGATGTCGGCGACAGGCTCGGTGTCGGCCGGAACGGTCGCGTCCGCTGTGGTCTCGGGACGGGGAACGGCAGCGTCGCTCGGAGCATCGATCGGGTGCGCCGGGCGCGGCGTCGGATCGTCGCCGCGAGCCTCGATCCGGTCCGCCGGGCGGGGCGCCGCTGTCTCCAGACGTGCCACCCGGTCGGCCAGTGCCGCGACGTCGCCGATCACCTCCGGGAGCGCGAGCTTGGCCAGCGCCAGCTCGATCGGGAGACGCGCCGGTCCCCGCCGCATCTCGGCGATCGTCTCGGCCAGCACGTCGACCGCCCGGAGCAGCGTCTCGTGCGGCAGCAGCTGCGCCTGCCCGGTCAGCCGCGTCCGCCGCTCCGCCGTGGCGTCGACCAGGTCCGGCCGGTCCGGTGCGACCTGCAGCACCAGCAGGTCGCGGAGGTGCTGCGCGAGGTCGAGCGCGAACCGGCGCAGGTCGTGACCCTCGTCGAGGAGCGACTGGGTGAGCGCCAGCAACCCGGCGATGTCGCGGGCCGCCAGCAACGACACCGTCTCGAACGTCCGCTCCGCCGGCGTGTGTCCCAGGACCTGGGCGACGGCGTCGCCGGTGACGTGACCGCCGCCGAACGACAGCACCTGCTCCAGGATCGACAGGGTGTCACGCACGGAGCCGTCGCCGGCGCGCACGACCGCCTCGACCGCGTCCTCGTCGATCGACAGACCTTCGAGCGCCACCACACGTTCGACGTGCCCGGCGACGTCCTGCGCCCCGACCCGGCGCAGGTCGAGGCGCTGGACGCGGGACATGATGGTCGGCAGGACCTTCTGCGGGTCGGTCGTGGCCATCGCGAACATCACGTGGTGCGGGGGCTCCTCGATCAGCTTCAGCAGCGCGTTGAACGCCGCGGTGGAGGCCATGTGCACCTCGTCGAGGATGTAGACCTTCTTGCGTGCCCGGGCGGGTGCGAACATGGCGCGCTCGCGCAGTTCCCGGGCGTCGTCCACCCCGCCGTGGGAGGCCATGTCGAGCTCGATCACATCCACCGACGAGCCGTCGGTGATCTGCACGCACAGGTCGCACACCTGGCAGGGATCGGGGGTGGGGCCCTGCTCGCAGTTCACCGCCTTGGCCAGGATGCGTGCCGTGGAGGTCTTCCCGGTGCCGCGGGGGCCGGTGAACAGGTAGGCGTGGTGCAGGCGGTCCTCGGCGATCGCGTTGCAGAGCGTCTGGGTGACGTGTCGCTGCCCCACCACCTCCGCGAACGATTGCGGGCGGTACTTGCGGTACAGCGAGACGTACGCCACGCGAACCTCCTGCAACGACCGCGAGGCCCGAAGTCCGAAGGTCCGCTCCGGCCGCCCCGTCCGGCACCCGTCCAAGAACGGCTTAGGGCTGCTGCCTTCCGGCCCTGACCCGGTTCACCGGAGGACGTCGCCGGGGGGACGACCGGAGCGCACCACCGGGCTCCGAGCCCCGCCTCGGCGGCGAGCGTACCGGCTCGTCGCTGCGGTGTCCGCAAGCGGAGGGTGAGGGATTCGAACCCTCGAACTCGATGCTGAACCCACGACCCACGACGCACCTCCCGCTCCCGACCGCTCCGACGGCGAACGTGGACCCCAACGTCGGACGGGTCAACCGCGACCAGCCCGCCTCTGTGCACGACCGCGACGCCGAACGCCCGTACGAGCGATATCGCGCAGTCGAAGGCGTTGGACCCCCGGTCAGTACATCAGGGCGTTATGCGCCGGGTCGTCCTCGGCGAGAGCAGTCGGCGGCGGGGCCACCTACCGTGACCGCATGAACGAGGAACCTCGCCCGCCCCTCTTCTTGGACGAGCACGGAGACATCGACGCCTACCTCACCGTGGCGGAGATGGCCAGCGATGTGGAGACAGTGGACGTGCTCAACAACGAGTACGAGGCCTTCGACGCTGAAGGGAACGTACTCACCCTCCACGCAACCGATTGGCGTTCGCCGGTGTCGATCACCCTGGACTCAACGGCACCGTCCCCACCCGACGAGGACTCAACGGCACCGTCCCAACCCGACGAGCTGGCCCGCCGGCTGCGTGCTCACGTTGACAGGGTCGGGCTCGAGCGCTTCGACTTGGAGGTGCCGCCTGAGCACGCGTCACTCGGTCAACTCGTTCGAGCAGTAGCTCGCTTCCACATCCGGTAACCGCCGTTCCTCTCCGCAAGTTGCTCCGCGACGCGTGCGCGATACTGGCGGCCGTCCGTCTGAGGAAGCCATCACAATGTCGCCTCGTTGCGTTCCGCAAGCCGAGTGGCCATCCGGAGTGGAGAACGTCCCCTTGGCTCACCTGTCACGGACGTCGTCCGAGTTGGCGGATGTCGGTGGCTTGAAGTTCTACGACGTAGATGGCGATCTCACGTCCGTCGTCGAGTTCGACCACGCAACGTTGTGGTTGGTTGACCTGCCCGACGGACGCGAGGGCACGACAGTGATGGCACCCGAGTCAGGTATCGATGAGGACTCCGCGCTGAATGAGTTGGTCGCGTTCCTCGGAGGTGACGTTGCGACCATCGAGTGGCGTCGAGGTGTCAACTGATATCCGCCGCTTCCGACAGGACCGAACCTTCGCCTCCGCATGGCACGATCCGACGGACAGACGTTCGAGCATGGTCAGTCCAAGCCGCCCTCTATTCGGCGTCTGCCAGCCGTTGGAGGAACGCCGCTGGTCGGATCGTCGGCAACTCCTTGAGCCCGAGCTCGATGAGATCGGAATCGCCCGAAACGAGTACGTCCGCTGCGGACTCGCGGGCCAGCGCGATGAGGTAATCGTCGTCCGGGTCGTTGGAGACGGATGGGACCGACGCAGGGTCCGGGTGCAGGTCCGCGCGCTCTCGGAGGTCCGCGACGAAGTGATCGGCTTCTTCGATGGTGACGTACCTGCGGAACTTGTCGCGATGCAGGACCCTCGTCAACTCATCGAGTAGCGCAGGCGAGGCGATGAGCGTGAAGTCCTCGGCATCCAGGGCATCAAGAATCAGCGACGTCGGGCCGCCGGGCGAGATCAGCGCTGAGACCAGGACCCCGGTGTCGACGACGACGCGTTCGAATTCCCGAGCCACCTACCCGGTGTCGGGTCGCTCAGCGCGTTCGGCCTCGAGTTCGGAGTACGCGAGCTCGAGCGCTTGCTCGTCGGTGAGGTCGCTGCGGGCGCGAACCTTCGCGGCCAGCTGGGCGAGACGGCTGGGCTGGAGCTGTCGGCGAAGCGCATCCTCGATGATGCGGTCGCGAGGCTTGCCGGTGGCCACTGCGCAATCCTCGGCGAGACGAAGCAGGTCGTCGTCCAGTTCTACTTCGGTTCTCACGCGACTCATACGACGATCATCCTGCTCGGTCATCCTCCTATTACGATCCTAACGCGCCGGGGCTACCGGACTCCGCCGCGGATTAGCCGGCAGACGACCACTAGCTCAGGTCCCAGCCGCACCGAAGTGCTGATCGAAGAGCTCACGAGCGCGGCGCTCGCCCTCTTCGGTGAGCACGACCGACTTCGCCTTCGATCTGGGGTCGCTGATCATCCCCGACTCGTGCAGTCGGTTCATCGCGTCCTAGCCGAAGCCCTTCCACGCACGGACGACCCCGTGGTGTTCGAACGCGTTGAGATGCAGCAGCGCGAGCACGACCTCGTCCACCTTGTCCTCGTCGTACATCGGTCAACCTCTCCCTGGCGATGGGCCTGCTCCAGAACGGAGCTTGAACAGAGCACGTCGCGCTGACTTCGCCACCGCCTTGTCCGGATGGGTCGCTGCGATCGCCCCGAGCACCTCCCCGGCCTGCTCGGTCCGCGGACGCCAGAGCTCCCCCACCGCCTCGACCACCTCGTCGCGTCCGGTGTCCGAACGCACCCCCAGCATGAGCGGCAGCCACATCGCTAGCGGGTGCGGTCCCCGTAGGTCGAGCACGGCGTCGAGCAGCGCGACCTGCTCGGCCGGATCGCGCGTCACGACCTCGGCCGGATCGGCGTCCAGCGCGTCGACACGCCAGACGGTCACGTAAGGGGCGAGGCGCGGATCGTCCTCCAGGGACCTGACCGCCTCGGTGGCCGGTTCACCGAGGCGCAGCAACGCGTTGAAGCCGAGGCCGACCGCGACCGGCTCGGTCGTGCGCAGAGCCGTGGCGAGGTCCTTCGCGGCAGCCCGGGTGTCCCTCGCCGCGATCCACGCGTCGAGTTCAGCGCGGGCCACGTCGTCGGGGAGGTCGGCGCAGCGTTTCAGGAGCGTCACGGCGTCGTCGTCGACGTGGGTGCGGGCCACCGGGGCGTCGACGAACGGGGTGGCCATGCGGTTGACGGCCCACGTCCCGAGCTCCGTCAGCTCGACGGTCCCTCCGATGCGATCGACCCCGACGGTCGACTCGACCTCGGCGACATCGCGCACGTCGACGATGCCCAGTTCGGCCAGGCGGTCCAGGATGCGACGCACTCCGTGCTCGACGAAGCTGCGATGCGTGTCGAGCTTGCGCTGCTCGATCCCCGACAGGTCGAAGAGCTCCTGGAGCCAGTCCCACGTCTGGTCAGCCAGGTCCTCGATGTCCTGCGGCCCGTGCTCGTACCACCCGAGGAGCCACTCGCTGACCTGGGCGTCGACATCCTTTGCGTACCAACCGAACCCGTAGTTGTCGTCGCCGTAGTGGTGGGAGAGCACGCCCACCTCGAGGAGTCCGCGCAGGGCGCGGTAGCAGGAACCCAGCGGATCGGCATCCATGCTCGCGCCGGCCTTCGTCGCCGAGACCTTCCCCTTGCGGACCTTCACCAGTCCGGCAGCACGCGCCCACCGGAAGGTCAGATCGAGCGTCACCAGCTCGGTGGAGCTGGTCGTCTTGAAGGTGCGCTCGCCGATCGTCTCATCGATGCGGTCACCGGTGTCGAGCGCCTCGACCAGATCGCGAGCGTCAGCGAGCTTGAGGTTGCCACGGTCGGTGAGGGGCCGAGGTGTAGCGACGTAGTCCACGAACCCGGCCAGCCTCACCATCGCTGGTGCCGAACGCGCCGCGCTCTCCAGACGGTCTTCGGGAGCCAGGGTCACCGGCCGTAGCCGTCGACGAGACTTGGCGGCCTCCATCATCCGAGCCATCGGAGGGCCGACCACGTCGTCACGTTCTTCGACGGTGCCGGCGTTGAAACGGTCGACCCAGCTCCGCATCGCGTCCGCGTCGGAGGTGTCCACCCCGTCGTCCGTCATCGCTCCGAACAGCGACTTGGCCAACCCCCACCGTGATCGGTCGACCATGGCCTCCCGGAACGGATCCGACAGCTCGGCCAGCGCTTCATCCAGCCGTGGGAGTGGGTCCGAGGCAGGTGACAGCAGACCCTGGTCTTCCAGGAACTCGAGGAACGCGGACACCGACGGGATGGTCGTCTCGACCAGATCCGGCTCGGCGGAAACCTTCCGTGGGTACAGCTCGAGCAGCAACCGCTCGAGATGGCCCACCTTCCACCAGCCGAGATTGCCGTCGAGGTAGCTCCACTTGAAGTCCAGCACGAGCGGACCATCAGCAGCCAGGTCCGCCGGTCGTCCCTCCTCGACCAGCCACCGTTCGAAGCGATCGACCAGCTCGTCGCGGGCCGCGAAGAACGCGCTCTCGTCGTCGGGACCGAACCGCATCCGCACCATCCACCCACCTCGCCCGGGACAGGCCGGGATGGTACGCACAACACCGCGCGGTCGTCGGTTGTGCGTGGCGGTGAGCGCACGTCACGGGGATCGGTCGGCAGATCGCCGTGTGCGTGACCCTCCGTACTACCGAGATCGACCCTGAGCGAGGTCAAGCCCGCGCCAGGGGCCTGAAGCTGCGCGGACGGCGGAAGCGGGCACCGCCTGTCTGATATGTGAGCACCGCCTGTCTGATCTGTGAGTGGACCGTCCTCACCGCCTGTACGCGATGTGGCACCTGTTCGCGAGCACCGGCATGCGGCGCGGCGAGATGGCCGCGCTCCTCTGGCGCTACGTGGACCTCGACGAGGGCCTCATCTCCATCGTTCGCAACGCGGTACCGGTGCGCGGGCAGGTCATCGAGCAGGACTACCCCAAGTCGGCATCCTCGCGACGAGCGATCGAACTCGACGAGCTCGACATCTCCGTGTTGCGTGAGCACCGTCGGCGACAAGCGGAAGAGAGGCTGGCGGTCGGCGGAGCGTGGGCCGCGTCGAGCGCGTGTTCACGACCACCGTCGGAGGACGGCTCTACCCGCCCGACATCACGAAGACCTTCCATCAGCTCACGGACGACGCAGACGTGCCTCGGATCCGGGTGCAGGATCTCCGTCACCCGCACGCGACACTGCGGCTGAAGTCGAACGAGAACATCAAGGTCATCAGCGAGCGAGTCGGTCACAGCACGACGTCGTTCACCATGGACACCTACGCGTCCTACATCCCAGGCATGCAACGCGAGGCGGCCCGACGTTTCTCGCGTCGCCTGCTCGACGGGGATGATGCCGATGGCGACTCGGGCACCGACAGCCCCGCGTCGACCTAGATCCTGACGTGAAGCGACTCGAGGACCACATCCGGCCGGCGGCGGCTCCGGACCCTGACGACGAGATCGTCCTGCGCGGCAGTCCGAACACCACCGACAAGCTGCTCGACTCCGCTCGGCGGATGTCGACGCAGTGGACCTGTCGTGGCGCGGCCTGCTTCGGTGTCTCCGTCCACGTCGTCCCCTCGGACGAGCCCGACGCGGTGCTCAGCACCGATGCCTACCGCACACGTCACCACTACCGCTGCGGAACGGTGCGACGGGTGCTGGCGGCAGGCTTCGACCTGTTGCCGACGTTCGCCGACCCGCACCACTACACGGTCCTCGTGGAACCCTACACTCGATCCCGGGCCGATGACCTCCTGGCCGCGCTGCCGCACCGCGAGGAGAACCCGTACTACCTCGAGGGACAGGGCGATGACCGAGACCCCCACCACGGATGTCGAGGTGGCCCTGCCCGCGGATGTCCACCAGATCGACGAGACCGGCTACATCTGGAGCGTGCTCGAGGAGGCGTCCGACCCCGATCGCATCGCCGAAGGCCGCGTGATCGTCGCCGGAGATCCCGACGAGCCGTTCCTCGCCCGCGTCATCGACATCGTCGACGGCGCCGACGGGACCCACATCGTCCACCTCGAGGTGGTCGGCCTTCCCGGTCAGGTGATCGACGAGCTCACCCGCGCCAAGCTGCTCTCCGCCTGATCCTGCCCCCGCGGGCGGCTCGGAGGCCCCGTCGCGGCACGGTTACGGTCGGCGTCTAGCACATCGCCCGCCGCACATCGCCAGCCGCACATCGCCCGCAACCTGTGACCAAGTCGTGACCAAGTGGGCGTTCGGGCTGGTTCGGCGCGAAGGGGGTCCGGACCCGCGAAACCCCCTCTGACCTCGACGTTCGTTGGCGGAGGGTGAGGGATTCGAACCCTCGAGGGGCTTGCACCCCTACACGCTTTCCAAGCGTGCGCACTAGGCCTGACTATGCGAACCCTCCAGGTTGGTGGCCGCCGACGAACTCGACTGACTCCGCCGAGCGGCGCCGCGTCGTCTCACGGAGGGAGAGGGATCCGGCCCTCGAGACCCTCACGGGCCTACCCGCCTTCGCGGAAGAGACCATGTCGGGGGCGCCCACCGGCAGCTCAGCGTACCGCCGAACGCCACGTCAGGTGACGACCGGGAGGATCTCTTCCGCGTAGAAGGCGATCGCATCTTCCTGTCGGGGGCCGATCTGGAGGACATGCACCTCGTCGAACCCCGCCTCGACGTACTTGTGGATCTCCTCCAGATGGTCGTCCGGGTCGGGGCCGCACACCCAGCGTTCGCGCGCGTCGTCCACCGTCGTGGACCACGCGATCTGCTCGAAGTGCGTGGTGGTGGGCAGATCCTGTGACGCCTGGCCCGGGACGAGCTCGTGCCGC
>JALYHG010000145.1 GCA_030776725.1 Actinomycetota bacterium | reverse complement strand
GCCTGGAGGTCCGCGTGGACGGGGCGTTCGCGACGCTCGAGGTGGCCGGCGACCTGGCGCAGCCCTGCGGGGTCGAGGTCGCCGCCGCCCTGGTCGCCGCGGCTGAGGCCGGGGCGTGCGTCGGCTGGGCGGTGGCGCTGTACGCGATCGACGAGGAGTTCGGGGCGGACCTGCTGGTCCGGGCCTGGTGCAGCGACGAGTAGCCCCGGCGGCGCTCCCGGTGACCGGTATCGTGGATCGTGCACGGGAGCCCTGCGGGGCTGAGAGGGTGGCGCAGCCGGTCCGCCGTCGCGCCGCCGACCGTCACAACCTGATCCGGGTCATGCCGGCGAAGGGAGCACCAGATGGCGCCGGTGACCAGCCGTCCCGACGCACCGGACGTCGTCGTCGTCGGGGCGGGCGTCATCGGGCTGAGCAGCGCCTGGCGGCTGGCGCAGGCCGGGGCGTCGGTCACCGTGGTCGACGAGCGACCCGCCCGTGGGGCGTCGTGGGCGGCCGCGGGGATGCTGGCCCCGGTCAGCGAGGCTCACTACGGGGAAGAGGCGCTGCTGCAGCTGAACCTCGCGTCGCACGCCCGCTGGCCGGGCTTCGCCGCCGAACTCGCCGAGGTATCCGGCCGCGATCCCGGCTACCGCCGGTCCGGCACGCTCGTGATCGCGCGTGACGCCGACGACCGCGCCGTCCTCGACGACCTGCACGACTTCCACCGTCGGCTGGGGTTGAGCGTCACGCGGCTTCGTTCCCGCGCGTGCCGCCACCTCGAACCGGCCCTCGCACCCACCGTCCGCGCCGGCCTGCACGCCCCGGACGACGACCAGGTCGACAACCGGGCGCTCCTCGATGCGCTCCTGGCCGCCTGCGAACGGGCCGAGGTCCAGCTGGTCACCGCACGCGCGGCCGCGATCGAGCGCGACCGTGACCGCGTCACCGGGGTGCGCCTCGCGGGCCACGACACGATCCCTGCCCCGACCGTGGTCCTCGCCGCCGGGGCGTGGTCGGCCGGCATCGCCGGTGTCCCGCCGCTCCCGGTCCGGCCGGTCAAAGGCCAGCTGCTGCACCTGCGCGAGGTTCGAACGTCGGCGCTGCACGCGGTGGCTCCACCGCTGCTGCACCACAACGTCCGGGCCGTCGGTGGCCGCCCCGATCGCCCCGCCGTCTACCTGGTCCCCCGCGGTGACGGCCGTGTCGTCGTGGGTGCCACGGTCGAGGAGCGTGGCGAGGACGTCACGGTCACTGCCGGGGCGGTCCTCGACCTGCTGCGGGAGGCCTACGAGCTGGTGCCGGGGATCACCGAGCTCGAGCTCACCGAGACCGTCGCGGGGCTCCGCCCCGGCAGCCCCGACAACGCCCCTCTGATCGGGGCGGGCGGGCTCGACGGGCTGATCGTGGCGACCGGCCACTTCCGCAACGGGATCCTGCTCGCGCCGATCACGGCCGACGCGGTCACCGCACTCGTCGTCGACCGCGCCCTGCCGCAGGTGGTGGCAGCCTTCACGCCGGCACGGTTCGCTGGCACGGCAGACGGGGTGGAGGAGGCCGGGTGACCATCACCGTCAACGGCGAACCCCGCGACGTCGATCCCGACACCACGGTCGCGGAGCTGGTCAGGGAGCTCGGCGCCGACCGCGGCCGGCACGGCGTGGCGGTCGCCGTCAACGGTGACGTGATCCACCGCGCACACTGGGATCAGTGCACCGTCAACGAGGGTGACGCGGTCGAGGTCCTCGCGGCCATCCAGGGCGGCTGACGCGTAGACCAGATGAGGGACCGCCACGTGGACGATCCGCTGACCATCGCCGGGGAGACGTTCTCCTCCCGGCTGATCCTCGGCACCGGCGGGGCGCCCAGCATGGAGGCGCTCGAGGACGCCGTCCGTGCGTCGGGAACCGAGATGGTCACCGTCGCCCTGCGCCGGGTGGACCCGCAGGCGTCGGGATCGGTCCTCGACGTGGTCGAGCGGTGCGGGTGCCGGCTGCTGCCCAACACGGCGGGGTGCTACACCGCCCACGATGCGGTCCTGACCGCCAAGATGGCGCGTGAGGCGTTCGGCACGGACTGGATCAAGCTCGAGGTGATCGGCGACGACCGCACCCTGTTCCCCGACGCGGTCGAGCTCCTCGACGCTGCCGAGCAGCTGGTCGACGACGGCTTCACCGTCCTGCCCTACACCAACGACGACCCGGTCCTGGCGGTCCGCCTCGAAGCGGTCGGCTGCGCGGCCGTGATGCCGCTGGGGTCGCCGATCGGGAGCGGGTCGGGGATCCGCAACCCCTACAACCTGCGCATCATGCGCGAACGGACGCAGCTACCGGTGATCCTCGACGCGGGCGTGGGCACCGCCAGCGACGCCACGATCGCGATGGAGCTGGGCTGCGACGCGGTCCTGCTGGCCTCGGCGGTGACCCGGGCGCAGAACCCGACCGCCATGGCAGAAGCGATGCGCAAGGCGGTCGAGGGTGGCCGGTTGGCGTACCGGGCGGGGCGCATCCCCAAGCGGTTGTACGCAGAGGAGTCCACGCCGTCCGCGGGGCGCCCCGAGTGGAGCGCCCGGTGAACGGCAGCCACCGCGACCGGAGCGCCCGGTGAGCGGCGACCACGGCGACCGGAGCGCCGGGTGAGCGGCGACCCCTCCGACGGCACCCGCGACACCGGCGTGACGCTGCGCGACGGTGCGTGGCGTCGGCAGCGCCTGGCTGACGCGCGGCTGTACCTGTGCACCCCGCGACGCGACGACCTGGAAGCCTTCCTCGACACCGTGCTGGCGGCCGGCGTCGACATCGTGCAACTGCGCGACAAGGACGCGCCCCGCACCGCGCTGGTACACGCCGCCGAGACGTTCCGGGTCACCGTCGAGCGTCACGAGGCGCTGTTCATCCTCAACGACGACCCGGAGTTGGCCGTCGAGGTCGGTGCGGACGGCGTCCACGTCGGCCAGGACGATCCCTCGCCCCGCGACGCCCGGGAGGTGGTCGGCGGCCAGCTCCTGATCGGGCGCTCCACCCACGACGTCGGGCAGGTGTCGCGGGCGCTGAAGGAGGACTGCGACTACTTCGCGGTCGGGCCGGTGCACGCCACCCCGACCAAGGCCGGCCGCCCGCCGGCGGGCCTGGCCCCGGTGCGACTGGCCGCCGCGGTGGCCCGCGACAAGCCGTGGTTCGCGATCGGCGGGATGGCGCCCGACACGATCCCCGACGCGCGGGCCGCCGGGGCGCGGCGGGTCGTGGTGGTGCGTGCCATCACCGACGCGACCGACGCGGGCGCGGCCGTGCGCCAACTGCGCACCGCCCTGGAGGGCTGAAGAGACCCCAGGCGAGACGATCTGCCAGATCGCGCCTCACGGGGCGGCCGATGCGGTTTACTGCACGCTCCGTGCAACCGCGGCGGGGGCTGCCGACGTCGTACGCACGGCGACGGACGAGGAGGCGACGTGCCCCCGCACCGGACGTGGACGGCGACGCTGGGACCGGTCGTCGCGGCCACCATCCTGGGGATCGCGTCGCCAGCTGCCCCGGCCGGCGCCGCCGCCACCCCCGCCGTCGCGCAGACCTCGCCTGCCACCGCCCAGCGCGGCGACGTGGAACGGCTCGGCTTGGAGGCGACCGCCGGGTTCGACGGTCGGTTCATCACCGGCACGTGGGTGCCGGTCACCGTCAGCCTCGCGCCGGACCGGCTCGTCGCCGGTGTGCTCGACGTCGACGTGCGCCTCGACAACGGTGGGCGGCTCACCGAGACGCGACCGTTCGAGGTCGCCGGCGGGTCGCGGAAGCGCTTCCGTGTGGTCGTGCCGCCTCTGGCGGACCTGACCGTGACCGTCCGCCCGGACGGTGAGGAGCCGGTTCGGGTCCGTCCCAGCACCCAGCAACGGGTCGCCGGCGGGGCGTTCCTGGTCGGCGTGCTCGGCGAGGTCCCGACGGACCCGCCAGCGGTCGAGTCCGTCGCGACACGCCGCCGCGCCGTGTACGTGTCGGTCGACCCCGAGTGGCTGGCGCTGTCGGCCCACGCCCTGGACAGCGTCGGGACGCTGGTCGCGCACACGCAGGACCTGCAGCGCCTCCCGGATGCCGCACGGCGGACACTGGCCGCGGCGGTGGCCGGCGGCGTGGACCTGACCGTCGTGGCCGACCGGCCCGGTCCGGTGGACCTGGGGCTGACGTCACCCGCCACCGCCCGCGGCGAGGACGGGACGCTCACCGCAGAGCCGGGCGCGTGGGTCCTCACCGAGGCGGACCTGTCCGGCCCGCCGACGCACCGCACGGACACGGCCGCGGGCGTGGGGCGCGTGATCGCCGCCGCCGCCCCGCTCGGACG
>JALYHG010000144.1 GCA_030776725.1 Actinomycetota bacterium | reverse complement strand
GGCGGCGGACTGGGAGAGCTGGAGCACAGTGACCTCGCACATCGCGGACCAACCACCCTACAGGCAACGGGGACCGACGCGACGGACGGACGACGGCGCGAGTGCTACTCGGACGCCGTGGGTGATGTTCGGACGCCCCTGGCGCACGAGCCGAGCCGCCGCGGGTGCAACTCAAGCGGGGGCCGGTGTCGCGGGAACGAACGCATGGCTACCGGCGGCGCTCAGAGGAACGACTTCTCAGCGGCGAACGCGAGGAGCGCCAGAGGAGCGCCTGGCGGTCGCGCTCAGAGGTGATCCGACGACTACGAGAAGCGCAGGATCGGCCAACCCGCTGTGCGAGCCGCTTGTCGGAGGTGGCGGTCGGGGTTGACCGCTACGGGCCGACCGCAGGCCGAGAGCAGGGGGAGGTCCGAGGCGCTGTCGGAGTACGCCGACGCGTTGGCAAAGGACGGGCCCGTCCTGAGGGCAACCGGGCCGGTCCTGAGGGCGACCGTCACGCTCCTGGCCAACCTGATGTTCGACCTGCCGCAATCAGCGTCGCCCCACCTCCCGCACCGGCCCCGGACAGTGGCTCGGAGAGGCCGTAGCAATCTTTGGGGCTGGTGCTAGTGATCTTCGGCATGGTGCGCTCCGGCATCAGCCCGCCGCACGTGCCCGCATTCCTGGCAGCCCAACTGCTGGGCCCGGCAGCGGCCATGGCTGGGGTCCGACTGCTCTACCCGGGGTGCAGGAGGTCGCCGCGGAAGTCGTGGTCCCTCACCCCCCCGAGGAGGTCCAGGTATGAGCCAGCTGGCCTCCGAACGAATGTGTTGCGATCATGCCACTCCATCTGGAAGGACGCCTGATGAAGGCAAAGCCCTCGGTGCTGTTCGTGTGCGTGCACAACGCCGGCCGCTCACAGATGGCGGCAGCGCTGCTGGACCACTACGCGCAGGGCCGGGTGGAGGTGCGCTCCGCCGGCTCCGCCCCCGCCGCTGCCATCCACGACGGTGTCAGGGAGGCGATGGCCGAGCAGGGCATCTCCCTCGACCAGGCCTTCCCCAAGCCCCTGACGGCCGAGATCGTCGAGACCTCCGACGTGGTCGTCACCATGGGATGCGGCGACGCCTGCCCCGGGTACCCGGGCAAGCGCTACCTCGACTGGGAACTCGACGCCCTCGCCGGCAAAAGCCTGGCGGACGTGCGCCCGATCCGCGACGAAATCGACCGACGCGTCTGTGCACTACTGGAGGAACTCATCAGCGCACCAACCAGCTGACGACCTCTAGCGCCGGCGCCAGCGCGTAAACCCGCGGCGCCTGCCCGCGCCCCCATCTAGCACGCCTGTTGACCCAGGGCTGCAGTGGTTCGACCTTCGGCGGCAATCCACTGGCCTGCGCCGCGGCCCCCACCACCGGCGCCGGTGACCACCCAGTTCACTTCCAGTTCTTACCAGCTATAACGACGGTTTCTGCGGGTCCCGCAAGGCCTCCTCGACCTCCTTCTTGGGATGCCGCCGACGCCTCATGTTGGAAACGTACAACGTAGCTGTGACATTTCGCGCGGCCGGCCGGCGACTTCTATCTTGCCGGCCTCGGCGTCGGTCAAGACGGCCTTCGAATCCACAGCTCGCCCTGGTTCGCGCGCCAACGTGGCGATGATTACGGAGGCGTCGACGACACATCGCCTGTAGGGGTCATCCACGCTGCTGCCTGAGCCAGGACACAGACTCCGTGCCACCCTCCAGTAGTCCGACCACCTCCTGGAGTGTAGGCGGCTCACCCTCTTCAACCACTTCGAAGCCCGTCGCGGAGATGCGCTCCGTACGCCCGCCGAGGCCTCTCCTATCGCACGGAGGACGCGAATGCGGCGTCCGATCTCGCTGGCCGCCTCCCGCAGGGCGCTGCGATCGTGGCCCATCCCACCTGGGGTGGGTACGGTGATCCCCCGACGGAGGAGAGCCTGGTGCGTGCGGAACACGAACGGGCGGTGCTGACCCGGTTGAAGACGGCGCGTGGCCAGCTCGACGGGGTGCTGCGCATGGTCGACGACGGCGCGTACTGCCCCGACGTGATGAAGCAGCTCGCGGCGGTTCAGGGGCTGCTGGAGGCGGCCAGCCGCACGGTGTTGCGCAACCACCTCGAGACGTGCGTCGCGGAGGCGGTCCGCGCCGGCCGGACCGAGGAGATCGTCGACGAGCTGATGGAGACGTTGAAGTTCGACAGGCGGGCCTTGCGCCCCTCGCTCACCGCGAGCGAACTCGACGGCGACAGCCTGAACCAGGGAGGACAGCGACGGTGAGCAACACCACCACTTCACCCCGAGAGCGCACGCTGCACTTCGAGGTCGAGGGGATGACCTGCGGCTCCTGCGCTGCCCGCGTTCAGAAGGTCCTCGGCGCCCAGCCCGGTGTCACCGACGCCGATGTGAACTTCGCGACCGGCAAGGCACGCGTCCGCCTCGCCGAGGACGTCGACGAGCAGGCGCTCACGAACGCGGTCCAGCGGATCGGGTACGACCTGCGCCGTAGCGGCGTCACCGCGCTCGAATTCGAGGTGGAGGGCATGACGTGCGGATCGTGCGCCGCTCGCGTGCAGAAGGCGCTGGCCGGCCAGCCGGGAGTGGTCCGCGCCGACGTCAACTTCGCGACCGCAAAGGCGCGCGTCGAGCTGGACCCGGGTGTGGCGAGCACCGAGTCGCTGCAGGCGGCGGTCGACCGCGTCGGCTACGGCCTGTCGCCGGCGTCGGAGCTGTCGCGTGACGTAGCCGACGCCGAAGACGTCGAAGCTGCCGCGCAGCGCGCCTGGTTGCGGCGTGTCCTCGTCGGCCTCCCCCTCGCCCTGGCAGTCGCAGCCATCGCCATGTACCGGACGATCGCGGGCGTCGACGCGGCGTGGATGCACTGGACCGAGTTCGCGCTCACCACGCCCGTGCAGTTCTGGGTCGCGTGGCCGTTCCTGCGCGAGGCGAGCAAGCGCGCGCGGCACCTGACGGCGAACATGGACACCCTCATCGCCATCGGCACGCTCTCCGCCTACTTCTACTCGACCGTGGCGCTGTTCGTCGGCGGCGACCTGTACTTCGAGGTGTCCGCGATCATCGTCGCCTTCCTCGTCCTCGGCCGCTACTTCGAGGCGCGCGCCAAGTCGAGGGCGGGCAAGGCCATCCGAGCGCTGCTCGAGCTCGGCGCGAAGGAGGCGCGCGTCAGCCGCGACGGGCAGGAGGTCATGGTCCCCCTCGAGCAGGTCGTGGTCGGCGACCTGCTGCGCGTGCGCCCCGGCGAGAAGATCCCCACCGACGCCGTCGTGGTGGACGGCGCGTCAGCGGTCGACGAGTCGATGCTGACCGGCGAGTCGGTCCCCGTGGAGAAGACGGTCGGCTCGAAGGTCGCGGGCGCGACGGTCAACACCTCCGGCGTGCTATCAGTCCAGGCGACCGCCGTCGGGGCCGACACCGCGCTGGCCCAGATCGTGCGACTGGTGGAGGAGGCGCAGGCCAGCAAGGGCGCCGTGCAGCGGCTGGCCGACCGGGTGTCCGCGGTCTTCGTGCCCGTCGTGCTGGCAATCGGGCTGGCGGCCTTCGCCGGTTGGTGGCTGCTGGCGGGCGAGGCCACGACCGGGCTGCTCGCCGCTGTGGCGGTCCTGATCATCGCCTGTCCCTGCGCCCTCGGGCTCGCCACGCCGACGGCGATCATGGTCGGCACCGGCCGCGGCGCCGAGCTGGGAGTCCTCATCAAGGGCGTTGAGGTGCTCGAGCGCACGCGGAAGATCACCACCGTCGTGTTCGACAAGACCGGGACGCTGACGCGCGGTGAGATGGCGCTGACCGACGTCGTCGCCGGAGATGCGGAAGAGACGCAGCTGCTGCGGCTGGCGGGCGGGGTCGAGGCCGACAGCGAGCACCCGATCGGACAGGCGATCGCCAGCGCGGCCCGCCAGCGGATCGACCTGCCTGCCGCGGCCGGCTTCGAGGCGGTCGCCGGCCACGGGGTACGCGGCGACGTCGAGGCAACCACAGTGTGGGTCGGCAGCCGCAAACTCGGGGCCGAAGCCGGACTCGTCCTGTCGGAGCGACTGGAGGACGCTGCGACTGAACTCGAGACGCAGGGCAAGACCGCGGTGTTCGCCGGCTGGGCCGGGGAGGTCCGCGGAGTGCTTGCCGTCGCGGACACGGTGAAGGACGACGCCGGCCCCGTCGTCGACCGCCTGCACGACCTCGACCTGAAGGTCGCCATGATCACCGGCGACAACGCGCGCACGGCGAACGCGATCGCAGCGCAGGTCGGCATCGACCGTGTGCTGTCCGAGGTGCTGCCGCAGGACAAGAAGTCCGAGATCGAGCGCCTGCAAGCAGAGGGCGAGGTCGTCGCGATGGTCGGCGACGGCGTCAACGACGCCCCCGCGCTCGTGCAGGCCGACCTGGGGATCGCGATCGGGACAGGCACCGACGTCGCGATCGAGTCCAGCGACCTGACGCTCATGCGCGACGCCCTGGACGGCGTCGTCACCGCGATCAACCTTTCGCGGCGGACCTACCGCACCATCCTGCAGAACCTGTTCTGGGCGTTGGGCTACAACAGCGCCGCAATTCCCCTGGCCGCCTTCGGGCTGCTCAACCCGATCATCGCCGGCGCTGCCATGGCTTTCTCATCCGTCAGCGTCGTCACCAACTCCCTCCGGCTGCGCCGCTTCGGCCGCCCGACCACCTGAACGAAGGAGACAGCGACAATGCGCTGCTGCTGCAACAACAAGACGGAACGGCACGACAACCGCGACGCGCGCGCACAGCTCGCGGAACTGGAGGGCGAGAAGGAGGACGCAGCGTGATCGACGAGCACAGCATCACCGTGGAGGGCATGAGCTGCACCGGCTGTGAGGAGTCCGTCCAGCGGGCGGTCGGCGGGCTCGACGGCGTCGAGACGGTCAGCGCCGACCACGCCGCCGGCCGCGTCACTGTGCGGTTCGACGGCGACGCCGTCAGCGAGGACGACATCGCGGAACGCATTCGGGAGGCGGGCTACACCATCCCCGCCTGACCCGCTCCAGCGATCGCGGCCGCGGCCGCGGCGGTCCGAACAGGGGGGTACCGCTGGTGGCCACCGCCACTACCTCGTAGCTGTGGGAGAGGGGCGCGTTGCACCTGCATCAGTTCCACCTCGAGAGCCTCGGGCACGTGTCGGCGCCGGACCCGAAATCAGCCGGTTCGTCGCCGACGCGCTCAACGACCGTGGCATCGAGCTGCGCAGGAACAGCGGGTGCAGGCGGTCGACGCCGACAGCCGCAAGGTGTCGTTCGACGACGCTGGGCGGCTGCACTACCGCTGCTGCTGGCGGTCCCCCAGGCGGCCCCGCCACAGGTCGTCGCCGACAGCCCGCTGGCCGGCGACGGAGGCTGGATCCACCCTGACCGCGAGACCCTGCGCACCTGCTTCGACCGCGTCTACGCGGCCGGAGACTGTAACGGCGGCCCGGTGCGAGGTTGGAGCCGCTCGATGCCCGCCCGGACGGGCTCGCCGTCGCTGGCCAACGACCTACCCGGACCAGCACGGCGAAGTCGGGATCGCGGGGGAAAGATCCACGAGTGGTGCTGCCAGGGCTTGATCGCGTCCGCCGACAGCCAGCGCCAGATGGTGGTGTTCGAGATGGACGCGACTTGCTGACGTGGCACGGGGTCTCCGGGCGCGCGGCGATCTCGTCGTTGCGCAGTCCGTCGGCGGCCACGAGCACGACTACCTGTGGTCAAAGCTTCTCCGAGGGCCGTGGGTACGGTGGCGAAAGACGTCGACGGAGGATCCGTGCGAGCAGAGCGAGCGGGTGCCCCTGGGACCGTGGCCGCCGACAGCATGCCCCAGAGGTTCATCCCCTTCCGCCGCAGCGACCTCGTCGACATGCTTGCTGGCGAAGGCCGGCCCGAGCCGTCGGAGCAGGAACGCTTCCGGGCCTTCGCGGAGCTGCTCGGCGCCGTCTTCCACCACGATTTCCGCTCACGTCTCGAGACCCTGAAGGACGCCTACGCCCCGTTCGATCCCGACCCGGACACGAGAGTGGTGCGCATTCACTGCGGCGACGACCGGGACGCGGCACGTCAGCGACTGGTCGACGGG
>JALYHG010000143.1 GCA_030776725.1 Actinomycetota bacterium | reverse complement strand
GTAGGACCGTGCCCGAGATCGCCTCGGGAAGCCATCAGCGCGGGCCGAACAGCCGCCGGAAACCGCCCCGCTTGGGCTCGTCGTCCTCGTCCTTGCGCTTGTGTTCCGACTCGTCCCCCCGGTCGTCGGCGGGTGGCGAGCCGGCCGGCGGCGCCGGGCCGCGGTCGCGGTCGTCTCCGCCTGATAGCTGGCTGAGTTCCCGTAGCAGCTCGGAGATGTCCGCCCGCCGCGGATGTGGCTCCGAGGGTGGGCGCTCCTCCTCGGACGCCTCCGGCTCGGGTGGCGTTCCGCGATCGTCATCGGAGGAGCCGCGGTTCGGCGCCGCCGCGGGCTCTGCCCCGGCGGCCTCGGCGCGGGCCCCGACCTCCTCGGCTTCGACCTCATCTTCCGTGGCGACGTCTTCCCCGAGCTCGGCCACCAGCGACCGCAGCTCGTCGGCGACCTCGTGTTCGTCCACGTCGGACGGTTGGTCGACGGCCGGCTCCCGGCGGGGCTCGGTGACCGGTTCGGCCACCCGGTCCGCGCGATCGACCGGCGCCTCCCGGCGTTCGGGCGCGCGAGGACGTTCGCGGTCGCGACGCACCTCGGGGGCGGGCTCGGCGACGACGTCGTCTTCGCCGATCACGACCCGCCACACCTCGGGTTCGACGCCGCGCGCGGTGACGTCCTCACCGCCGGTGTCAACCACGGTGTGCTCTTCGACCGTCTCCTGCATGGCGTCGTTGAGGTCGATGCTCAACGCCTCTTCGAGGGCGGCCCCGACGTCGAAGCTGTCGTCGGCCGGTTCCTCGTCGACGTCCGGGCCGGGACCGTGGATCGCTGCCTCCAGCGCCGCACCGACGTCGAAGTCGTCCGGCGCCTCGTCCGGCCCGTGCACGGTCGCCTCGTCCCGCGCCTGCACCGGCGCCTCGTCCGGCGCCCGGTAGTCCAGCGCCTCATCGAGCGCCGCCCCCACGTCGATGTCGACCTCGGCCGGCGCCGGCTCCGCGACCGGTGCCCGAGCCACGGCAGGCGTTGCGCCGTCGTGGTGGACCGCGATGATGCCCAGCAGCGTCAAGCCGTAGACGAGCCGTGCGGCCTCGAACTCGCTGTATCCCAGGTCCTGCGCCAGCTCGCGGACCGAGCGCTGGCCGTCGACGTTGGCCAGGACCGTGAAGTCGTCGGGCTCGAGCGACACCTGCGTGGACGCGGCGTCGGGCACGAAGTCGGGGACGGCGTCCAGCGACGGGATCACCGCGAGGATTCGGTCCCACTCCGCCAGCCTCCGGGCCGACTCGACCAGTAGCGGTTGCACCGGGATCTGGACCGGGAGATCCTCGGGGGCGGCGTCGCCGCGGAAGAACTCGTAGCGTCCGCCCTGCCAGCGCGCCAGGTCGAAGACAGCGCCGAGGATCTGCTCCTGGACAAACACCCGGATCACGTCACGGCTGACGCTGCCGCGCTCGACGAGGAGCGCCCCGAGCTTGGTCCGTCGGCCCGTGCGCCGCTGTTCGGCGAGGACGGCTTCGAGCTCGTCGTCGGTGATGAACCCCGCGCCAACCAGCCGGGCGCCCAGCTGCGCCCGCGGAGCGGGCGACGCCGCCCAGTACACTGCGCCGTCGCGGAGGAAGATCCGCGCCGGGCCGGTGCGGCCCTCGATGTGCAGGGCGCCGGTGGCGTTCGCGCTCGACAGCCCGCGGAGCAGGTCCGCGAGGCTGATCTCGCTGAGGTCACCACGCATGGCCGCATCGTACCGGGGGGCCCTACCGGCGCGCGGCCGCCCAGCGTGTCATCCTAGTCACGCTGCGTCATGCCGACTGCGGTCGCGACCTGGCGGGTAGGCTGATGGTCCCCCGCGCCTTCAGGCGTACGAACTGACGGGACGTCGACGGACGGATCCCACATGGACGCACCACCGACCGAGCCCCGACGCGCCCGACGGCGCATCGACCGGATCCTGGACCCTGCCTACCTCGACGACCTCGCGGGGCGGAGCACCGACGAGCTGCGCCGCATGCGCGACGAGTGCGAGGAGGAGGAGAGCGGGGTGTCCTTCGCCCGCCGGGTGCTGCAGGGCAGGATCGACATCATCCGGGCCGAGGCTCTGCGCCGCCAGCATGTCGACGGTGACGACGACGACGCCGCCCGGTCGATCCTCGACGCGCTGCCCTCGATCCTCGCCGACGACGTGGCCGCCACCCCGCTGCGCCCGCGCGTCAGCCGCTTCCTGGTCCCACCGGCGGTGCAGTACCACCGCCGTGACGTCGAACGGCTCGTGAACGAACGCTCGTTGGCCGGGCTCGCAGAGCACTCCCCCGATGAGCTCGCCGAGCTCGCCCAGACGCTGGGGGAGAAGGAGAGTGAGCTCTCCAAGCTGCGCCGCCAGCTGCTCGACCGGCTCGACGCCCTCCAGGAGGAGCTGGCCCGTCGCTACCGTGATGGGCGCGCGGACATCAACGAGGTCCTGCCCGGACGGGGATGACGGGTGCGCAGCCGGGTCCGGCGCCGATCGCCGAGACGACCCGCTGGCTGCACCACGGCGGCGAGCTCGTCGAGTCCCGCCACGCCGGTCACATCGTCGTGGTCGGCCCCCGCGACGAGATCGTGTCGCTCGGCGACCCCCACCGGATCACGTTCCCGCGCTCGGCCGTCAAACCGTTCCAGGCTGCCGCGTCACTGGAGCTGATCGGCGACGATCTGTCGCCACGCCTGGTCGCCGTTGGGTGGGCGTCGCACCGCGCCGAGCCGGCGCACCTGGCGGCGGTCCGCGACATGCTCGCTGTCGCCGGGCTGGACCCCGCCGACCTGACCACCCCTGCCGCGGACGGCGGCGATGGGGCTGCTGTCGTCGACCCGCTCCGCCACAACTGCTCCGGGAAACACGCGCTGTTCGCGCTGGCGGGACGGGCAGCGCGCTGTCCGCGCCACCGGCTGCTGGACCCCGACGGACCCGTCCAACGCCACGTCC